>JAHAYB010000502.1 GCA_018384835.1 Comamonas sp. | reverse complement strand
ATTGCTGTGGACGACTTTGGCACGGGCTATTCCAACTTAAAAACCGTCACGCAGCTTTCGCCGGAAATACTAAAAATTGATAGATCGTTCGTCTATGAGGTAGAAGATGGCACGGTTCGCTCTAGCCTGATCCCTGAAATCGTTCGCATAGCCTCTGCTGTCAACGCTCTAACAGTAGCCGAGGGGATTGAAAAAATTGAGCAGGCAAAAGTACTCCTATCCGAGGGTGTGCGCTATGGACAAGGGTATGCGTTGGGACGTCCGATGAACATTAATGCTTTCATCAATTTTTTTGTTGGAGAGTCTCCACTGCAGTAGTCGATCCTGTCAGAAATTTTGTGTGACTAAAGCGTCCAATCTACCCCTTGAACTTGGGCGTGAGGGGGCTGACAAAAGGTTGAACTGGTTTATGCTGCAGGCCCGAGGTTCGCCCAGGATTGGTGGCCAATGTCTGAAGCTCACCTGATACCCGTCGCTGGGCAGTCGCCAGCGTCAATGCTCGGATGGTCGTGATGGCGCTGTGACCGATAGCTTTCGATGTGGCTACGAGCAGCGGCCATAGGCTGGGGAAGCTTGATTGCTAGCAAGGAGGCGTTGCTGTCGGCTGGCCAATTCAATATTGCTGAGAAGATTTTTATGTTCATATTTTTGAATATAAAATGAAATAAATATAACTTTTTGTTATATTTGATATAATCACTGCACGTATTGCGCCGTAGCATGCCGCCTCGGCATGGGCTCATGGGCCTCGTTCCCCGCTCCGCTTCCCGAGCACTTCTCTCCCCTCGTTTCTGCCCTCCGTCTGAGTTGATCAGGCCGATTGCCCGCGCACGCCTTTGAAGGCTTGTGCGGCGCAGCTGTGCCTGTCGTTTGGGCCTGGGGCTGGGGCAAAGGGGTGGCAAGCCGCTGGGCGTTGTTTTCCCTTTCGACTTTCCCTTTCTGGAGTTTCTATGGTAATCCCCCCGCAAAACCAGCGTCTTGAGAAGTAGAGAGCTCCCAAGGAAAATCTCTACCATGAAGAAGTCACGTTTTACAGACAGCCAAATCATTGATGCGCTCAAGCGTGCAGAGGTTGGCTTGACAGTGCCAGAGTTGTGTCGTGAACTGGGCATCAGCGCAGCCACGTTCTACAAGTGGCGTGCCAAATTCGGTGGCATGGATGTATCCCTGATGGCCCGAATGAAGGAGCTCGAAGAAGAAAACCGCCGGCTGCGCAAGATGTATATCGAGGAAAAGCTCAAAGCTGAGGTGGTGGCTGAGGCGCTCGCAAAAAAGTGGTGAAGCCATCTCGTAGACGCGAGATGGCAGAGCTTGCAGTTGCGCAACGTGGGCTGACCATTCGCTTGGCTTGCCAAGCGTTTCAAATAAGTCAAGCCTGCTACCGGTACAAGGCGCAGCGCTGCATAGAGGACGATGAGATTGCGAAATGGCTGCTACGCCTGACGGACAACAATCGCAATTGGGGCTTTGGTTTGTGCTTTCTGTATTTGCGCAATGTCAGAGGCTTCCAATGGAACCACAAGCGGGTGTATCGGATTTACCGGGAGTTGGAGCTCAACTTACGCATACGACCACGCAAGCGTTTGGACCGAGTCAAACCTGAACCACTGACAGTGCCTACCAACAGGGATGTTGTGTGGTCAATGGACTTTATGCACGACCAGCTTGAAGATGGACGCAGCATCCGGCTGCTCAACGTGATTGACGACTTCAACCGTGAAGCACTGGGCATTGAGGTGGACTTCTCATTGCCTTCGCAACGTGTAATTCGGGTGCTGGAGCAAATCATGCA
>JAHAYB010000494.1 GCA_018384835.1 Comamonas sp. | reverse complement strand
TGATGCGAAAGTAGGCCAACTGGGTGTCGTTCATGTACTCGCTATCGGGCATAGCAACCACTTCAGCATCGTTGAGTGCTTCAACAGGTTTGTTTTTCCAGTTATCAGCTAGCTTAGGGTCACGGCGGGCTACTTGGGACAGAGGGGCAGAAATAGTCGTCATAGGGCTTTTACTCACAACAGGCAATGCAGCGGCTTTTTTAGCTGCTGGGGTGGATGATGAGGGCGTACTGGCGGCTTGGGGAGCCACTTTTAAGGCTGCTTTGGCCGCCCCTTTTTTTGCAGCCGGCTTGGCGGCAGCAGAGGCTTTTTTACTTGCTGCCCCTTGTGCGCTGGCGCTGGGTTTGGGGCTTGCGGCGGTCATGCTTGTCTCCTTATAGGCTGGGGCAATGCTCAAAATAGGCAAAGAGCTTGGCGTGCTGGCAATGTGCCTAGCCACAAAGTGGCGCTTTATGGCTTGGCTAGCCTAGGCTGGCTTGGCATGAGCGCCAGTGCGCCAAGTAAGGATGCTGGCAGGGTGCAAGGCCAGCATTCGGGGCGCGATTGTATCTAGCCGTGACCGCTGTGGCCGTACGATGGCGTATTGCGGCGCAAGGGTAAACCCCGGTTTGGCATCTGCCCGCTGCCTTTGGACTGCGCCGGTGAAGCGGCTCTAAGCGGGGACAAGGCAGCTATCTAGCCCCTGGCGCAGGATGTCTTGGGGCAGGTCAATGCCGATGAAAACCATGCGGCTTTCGCGTGGCTCGTCGGCTTGCCAGGGGGCGGCTAGGTCGCTGCCCATGAGTTGGTGTACGCCTTGAAAAATCACCTTGCGCTCGGTGCCGCGCATCTCTAAAACGCCTTTGTAGCGCAACATGCGCGGGCCATAAATATTGACAATGGCTCCTAAAAAATCTTCTAGCTTGGCAGGGTCAAAGGGGCGGGTGGCGCGATAGACAAAGCTTTTAACATCGTCATCGTGGTGGTGATGGTGGCCGTGGCTAGGGTGTTGGCAATGCGTGTGCTCTTCGTGCGTGCAATGTGCATCGTGCGCGTGGTGTTCATCGTGATCATCGTGATGGTGCGCATGGTGCTGACTGTGCTGGCCGTGGCCGCTGTCGCCCATAAAGTCGGGGTCAATTTCTAGCTTGGCGTTGAGGTTAAAGCCGCGCAAATCCAGTACTTTGTGTAAATCGACTTGGCCAAAATGCACCGCTTCAATCGGCGCACGCGGGTTCATGTGCTTGAGGCGGTGAATCAGTGCCGCCTTTTCCTGCTCGCTGATAAGGTCGGTTTTAGAGAGAAAAATCTGGTCAGCAAAGCCCACTTGGCGGCGTGCTTCTTGGCGCTCATCGAGCTGCTGGGGGGCGTGCTTGGCATCTACCACGGTGATGATGGAGTCAACCAAATAGCTCTCGGCGATTTCGTCATCCATAAAAAAGGTTTGTACGACTGGCCCTGGGTCGGCCAGCCCGGTGGTTTCAATAACCACGCGGTCAAATGCCAACAAGCCCTTGCGCCGTTTGGCGGCTAAAAGCTGCAAGGTCTCGCGCAGGTCTTCGCGGATAGTGCAGCAAATGCAGCCATTGCTCATTTGCAAAATTTGCTCTTTAGACTCGGTTTTGAGAATGTCGGTGTCGATGTTTTCTTCGCCAAACTCGTTTTCGATGACGGCAATTTTCATGCCATGCGCCTCACTGAGCAGGCGCTTGAGCAGCGTGGTTTTGCCCGCGCCGAGAAAACCAGTCAAAACAGTGGTGGGGATTAAGGCCATAGGAAAGTTATCGCAAAACAGGGTGAGAAAAACAGGTGAGGAAAACGCAGAAGGGGCGGGTATGAAGCCCGCCCCTGTGCATTGCT
>JAHAYB010000485.1 GCA_018384835.1 Comamonas sp. | reverse complement strand
CCTGCACGCAGCGCAGCAAACATGCTCTGAGGATCCGAGGTATTGCCTAGTGCAAAAACCGCTAAGTTTTCATCGTGATGCTGCAAGCCAGATGCAATGCTGGACGCCAAATCCAATACATTCGGCGCAAACTCAACCACCACGGCATAAGGCTGATCTTGCAAAATTTTCTCAACGACGGCCTCCTGTAGCGACAGCCATTGCAATTGAATTTGCACCTCTAAAGGCTGCAACTTGGTTTGCAGCATTGCATCCCCTTGCGCACCATCGTGGACGACGAGCAGAACCGGTTTGCTTGAGATTTGGGCCGACTCTTTAGCCAAAGTCTTCGGCAGCTCTGTGGCGACAGCACGCGCAGGCTTGCTGGGATCTTTAGGATCACCAAGGGCCTTCGTCTTCTTCAGAGATAAGAGTTCCTCTAACGAAACAGCTTTGGAATTTGGAGAAGGCGGCAGGTTCGATGGAGCAGGCGGTTCAGGAAGCTTCATAAGCATGCTCAGTAGGAAAACCCAGGCATGGCACCATGCGGGCGTGCTGCTCCTGCCATGTAGTCACCCCACACGCCACGCGCATTTCTTCGCTCTGTGGCATGGCCTGGCAGATGCGCTTGTAAATCAACCCCTGCTTGCAACGGCTGCACCAAGCTGGGGGTGACCACAATGACCAACTCGGTCTCGTCTTGGGAATAGCTCAGGTTTTTAAAAAAACTGCCTAAAACGGGAAGGTCGCCTAACAGAGGAACCTTGTTGACGTTCGAGGAGGTGCTGCGGCTCACCAACCCACCAATGATGAAGCTTTCACCATCCCCTAACTCAATCATGGTGTCGACCCGTCGAGTTCTGATTGCGGGTACGTATACCCCGCCGACAGCGACCGAATTGCTAAAGTCCAAGTCGCTCGACTCGGGTGCCACTTTGAGTGCAATCCGGTCATTGGCAATCACCGTCGGCGTCAGTTGGAGCTTGACGCCAAACTCTTTGTACTCAATCCCAATGTTTCCGTCTTTCGACGAAACAGGAATAGGCAACTCTCCTCCTGCTAGAAAACTCGCGCTTTGACCGGAATGAGCCACCAATGTGGGACGCGCCAAGATGCGGGCTAAGCCATTCCCCTCCAACAAACTCAGCCTTGCCGCAATACCTGCGCCGCTGAATGCTTTACCAAAGCCTAAAACCAAGTTCATGGCGTCTGCAAAAGGGCTACTTCCCTCTCCGGATGCAGGGTTGTAAAGGCCAAAGTTAAAGCCTTTGTCGTTAGCCCCGCCACTACTGAAGTTCATGCCGATTTTTTTCATCGCCGTCTTTTTGAACTCGACCACCTGCACATCGACTTGCACCGTGTCACTGCGCACCTCTACTTGGGTGCGATCTACCAATGCTATCCCTTTGGGGAGACTTTCACGGTATGTGGCAAGCAACCCTGCATGCTCGCCTGCACTGCGAAGACGGCGCTCCAGAATCAGCTGCGCGCCCGCCACCTGAACCTCCCACTCTTGCACAGCCCCTTCCCCTTCGGGCCATAGCAATAAAGAGGTACTGCCCACCCCCTTGGCTGTTAATAACAGCTGAGCGTGACCGGCTGGCTGTGCACCTTGCGCAGACTTTGCGGGCAACACTCGCACATCCAAGACTGCGGGATTAGCTACGGCAATGCGCCCAGGAGTGAAAGTGGGCCACAAAGTTTGCTGCCCCCCTTGAGACAGATAGAGCACTTGTTTCTGTGGTCGGTCCGCCGTCGTTGCGGAGTCGACGGTCCCAGCACCAAGCTGCTGAGCATGCACGGCAACTGGCACTAACGCCCAAAAGCCCAGTGCTGCCCCCAGAGCCAAGCACACTTGGCATTGGTGAAACGGATGATTTGAAGCACGCTTCCTCATATCCAACCCCTCTCAAGCTAGTTATGCATCAATAACGCACAGTTTTCACTTCTGTACCGCTCAAAACTTCCACGGTTCTAGCCGGGCTTGTCGTTACAGTCTTCTGTGCCCGCGAACGATGCACAGCAGTTTTTGGCAACGGTGGCTGGGCCTTAGCGCCACCATCGGCGAGATCTTTCATCTTGAGCCCGGCATACGCCCGATCTGCGCTGTTCAAGACAGTGGTTACGCTATTCGCACGCAATGGTCTGAGTGCTGTTGGCAGCGCTGCAAACAACGATGCATCCGGCACAGAGAGATCATCGGGATGGCGCAGAGCCAAGTTCAAAAATCCATATTTTTCAGCCAGCGCAAGACGCTGTACTTCATCCAATTGCACAGCGAGCACTGCCGTATTGATCGCTTGCGGTCTTTGGCGCTGCTCCTCGCCCGCACGTTGCACAGTGCTGCCACCCTGCTCTTGCGTGCGCTTTTGAGCCGCCGTAGGCGGAGGCGCTTCCACCGTACTGGCCCCATATGCCAACACCCGAGCGCGCGCGAGCAAGAGTCTTGTTTGCGTATCAACGCCAAGGCTTTTATCGGCGGCGTCCAGTGTCACAAACACATCCACAAAATCACCTGGACGCACATGATGGCCAGCAGCCATCGGTTCTTTCACCGCAATCGAGACAGCACGCTGTCCAGGCTCTAGCTGAAGTGCCAGCCCCTCCAGTAACTGCTGGTCGAAAACGGGAGTATCCGGCTGCAAAGTAACAATCGCTGTCCGCCCTTGCACCTCATCGACTGCCGAAAAGGTCTCGGCAATTTCCATGGGGATTTGAATAATTTTTAAGTCATTGGCCGTGAGCTTCTGCCCCGCAGCAATGCTTTTATTCACCGCTACCACCTCATACAGCTTTTTCGCTGAGTGAGTTGATTGCTGCTCCTCTGCGCTGGTCTCCGTCGGAGTATTTGATGTAACAACAGGAGCCACCGTTCTTGCCGGTTGACGACCCAACGCCCAAGCCAAAATAGCAAGACCTACCGCTAATAGCAGAAGAAAAATGGCAAGAATTTTTGTTATTTTCATCAGTACTGCTCCGCTGTAAAAAAATTCAGCATGCAGTAAGTAGATGTGTTTGCAAGGCGACTTACTGTAAGTTAAATTCTCACCTATTTATAGGACAAGCATGTATTCAACCCTTATGGTTCAACAATAACCAAGTCATGCATGCAATCGCCATATACCCTGCATATGGTATAGATTTCTTCTTAGTGTTTTTGGATATAAATTG
This sequence comes from Comamonas sp., assembly GCA_018384835.1. GTDB lineage: Bacteria > Pseudomonadota > Gammaproteobacteria > Burkholderiales > Burkholderiaceae_C > Comamonas. The sequence goes on along the minus strand of JAHAYB010000485.1, from coordinate 810 downwards.
ATTAATTGATTGGTTCAAATAGCCTGCCGAAAATGCCATAGAAAAATTATTATTCCGCTGCAGCCAAACTGCCACCAAGTAGACCAGCGAATGTGCCAACGCCAAAACGCTGCCTCCGAGAAAGCTTGCCATCAGTGCAGGCGAAAACCCTAACCAAACACTCAGAACCACGAAAAATTTGACATCGCCAGCCCCCATCCACCCTTTGATATAGGCTGGCAACATCAGCAGCAACGCCACCGCCACCCCAAGAACAAGACTGCTCATGTCTCGATTCAATGAGATGAGTCCAAAAATGGGAAGCAACAGGCCTCCCAAAAGGCCTGTCAGAAACATCCAGTTTCTAAATTTCCGACAGCGAAAGTCTATAACTGCCGTAGCGATTAGAAACACCAATAAAAATAACATTATTATCAGCCGCTAGTACCACCGCCTGATCCGGTATTACCATGCAGCCCATCTATAATACTCTGAAATACTCCATCAATTTCTTTACCAAGAAGAGTAACAGTTCCAATAATCACAACGGCGATCAACCCTGCAATCAATCCATATTCAATCGCTGTTGCACCCTCTTCATCCTTCCAAAACCTGATCAGCGCTTTTTTCATGATTTGCTCCTTTGACAAGCACCAGAAATTTGGTTGACGAATAGTATTTGAAAATTAGCAAATAAAACATGATGTAACATCCTATCGCAAAGCGGTATCTATAGGCACATATAAACAAACATATCCAACCAAATAAAATCAATCACTTAGAAAAATGAAAATTAAACCCAAACAGGGAATTGCTCTCTTGGATTAGAAA
>JAHAYB010000198.1 GCA_018384835.1 Comamonas sp. | reverse complement strand
ACATAACGATCCAAGGTGTAGACCACAGGCTCCGCCACCGCGTCATTCATGCGCTCGTAGGTCTGCACGCCTTCTTGGATGATGACGTCCTGCACCATCTGGCCATCTTTGATCAGGCCCATCTTGTTGCGCGCCTTCTTGGTCAGCTCTTCCAGCTCCTTGGCGTCGCGCACCGTCATCACGCCCATGCCATAGGTGCCATGGTCGGCCTTGACGACGACAAAAGGTTTTTCCTTGATGCCGTATTCCTTGTACTTGCGGCGCACCTTGGTCAGGAAAGCATCGACCTGCTACGACAAATTGCCCAAGCTGCCGCCTTCGTTGAAGTCCAGGCCCTCCGCCTTGGCAAACAGCGGGTGAATCAACCAATGGTCAATACCCAGCAACTTGCCAAAGCGCTTGGCCACTTCTTCGTAGCTTTGGAAGTGGCGGCTCTTGCGGCGCACGCTCCAGCCTGCGTGCAGTGGTGGCAGCAAGTACTGCTCGTAAATTTCTTCCAGAATGCCGGGCGCGCCTGCGGACAGGTCGTTGTTCAGCAAAATTGTGCAAGGATCAAAGTGCTTCAGCCCTAAACGGCGCTTGGTGCGGATCACCGGCTCCAGCAACACGCTTTCACCATTGGGTAGTTTCAGCTCTGTCGGCTTTTTGATGTCAGGACTGATCGAGCCCAAACGCGCATTCAAACCTGCCATCGTGAAGATGCGCTGCAACTGCGCCAAATTCATCAGATAGGAAGGGTTGCGGTTGTGGTTCTCCGGAATGATCAAGAGATTGCGCGCTTCGGGGCAAATCTTCTCGATCGAAGCCATCGTGGCCTGCACCGCCAGCGGCAGCATCGCTTCTGTGAGGTTGTTCCAGTTACCGGGGAACAAATTGGTATCCACAGGCGCCAGCTTGAACCCGGCATTGCGAATATCGACCGAGCTGTAGAAGGGCGGTGTGTGCTCCATCCACTCCAATCGGAACCAACGCTCAATCGCAGGCATCGAGTCGATGATGCGCTGCTCCAGTTCGTTGATGGGGCCGGTTAAAGCGGTAATGAGATGTGGAACCATGTAAGTCCTCGAATGACGGTGGTGATGTAATTGTAGGGATCGCTCAAAAATCTTAAGTACAAACCCTTATGGAGCGAATCATACGCATGTGCTCACTCACCGCTTCCAAAAAGCCGGAGTAAGCAGTGCGAGAAAGCTCAAAATCTCTAATCGCCCCAACAACATACCTAGAGTACATATCCAAATTTGAAAATCTGTCAACACCGCGTACGTAGAGGCCGGCCCCACAGATCCTAGGCCTGGACCCAAACAGTGAACACTGGCCACCACCGCTGAAAACGCCGTGATCGGGTCTAAGTCGGTCAGCATCATCACCATGGTCAGAAAAACAATGGTGCCTCCGTAGACCAGCATAAAAGCCAGCACCGCAAAGATCATTCGGTTATCCACCGCACGCCCCGCTAACACCACAGGTTGTACCGCGCGCGGGTGCACCAATCTTGTCAGTTCACGCCGCGCTTGGCTGAACAAAATGAGCATTCGCATCATTTTGATCCCCCCACCGGTAGAGCCTGCACTGGTGGCCATGCCCGACATAAACAACATCAGCATGGGTGCAAACACCGGCCATGTTAGATAGTCTGTGGTTGCAAAGCCAGTCGTTGTTGCAACTGAAACAGCATTAAACATCCCGTAGCGCACCGCATCCAGCGGCCCATAGACGCCTTTGGCCCAGAGTATCAGCGCAATCACCAAACTACCGCCCAACAGCACTCCCACAGTGGCCCGCATTTCCGGATCACGCCAGAAACCGTGCATGCTGCCCTTGCGCATCGCCACAAAGTACAGCGCAAAGTTACAGCTGGCGGCCACCATGAAGCAAAAAGCGATGCCTTCTAGCAAAGGCGACTGAAAGTAGCCAAAACTGGCGTCGTGCGAGGACAGCCCACCCAAGCTCACCGTCGTGAACATGTGCATCAGGGCATCAAGCGGTGGCATGCCCGCCAGCCAGAACGCAACGCCACAGCTGACTGAGAAAATCGCGTACACCCCCCACAAGCCTTTGGCCGTACTGGTGATGCGCGGGGTCAACTTGGTGTCCTTGACGGGGCCCGCTGCCTCTGCCCGAAACAGCTGGCTGCCCCCCACCCCCAGCAGCGGCATGATGGCCACCGCCAAAATCAAAATCCCCATGCCGCCCAGCCACTGCAAAAAGGTACGCCAGATATTGAGTGAAACCGGCAATTGATCCAAGCCCGTCAACACCG
>JAHAYB010000481.1 GCA_018384835.1 Comamonas sp. | reverse complement strand
GCCTTCAGCTCGGCCTTGCGGCTGAGCAGGGGCAAGCTCGCCTGCGATGCAGTGGCCCAGGGGTGCGCATCTTCTTGCGTCTGCGGGGCGAACGCATCGCGATCTGGCTCTTTGGCAGGCTCTATCCCGTCCCGGACTTTCCGTAGGAACTCTTGCGAGCGGGCTACGATTTCCTGTTGGACGGCGGCGTCTGCGGTGACGATGAGAAGGATTGTCTCAACGACACGCATGCCTACATCGCTTTCTTCCAACCGGCCGAAAACGAGAAAGCCTTCGTGTGATCCCGTGACAAGCAGCTGCTGCTGCACCTGATAGAAATACCGTTGAGCGGGCTCAGAGTTGAGCCTGTGCTTACGGACCTCTTCAAAATTGCCGGGAGACGGGATTTTGAACTCCCATGGCTTCCTGTGGCGGTCGATGCCGTCAAGGGAAGCGCGCAAGAACGAAAGGGTGTCGTGCTCGACACAGGCAGGAAAGATGCCGATCTGGCGCTCTTCGACAACGTGCTCGCGCAGCAGGTGCTCAAAGTCCTTACCGCGACGAACATATGGATTACCCATAACGTCGTCTTCTGCCTGAAGTCCGGTCTTTTCAGCCCAGAGCTTCCATTCAGTCTTATAGGGGTTTTTACCGAAGAGGGCGGATACGTCGGATGCCGTAATCCCGCCTCTGCGCCATTCGAGCCATTCCGGCGTCGATTGGGTCAGTCGGATGAACTTCATGTGGAGGCTCCAAAAAATAAGGGGCCACCGCCATGAGGGGGTAGCCCCTCAGGGGTTGAAGTCATGCAGCTGCACTTGCGCTCAGGCGTTGAAGAGCCCGGTTAAAGTTCAGCACGGTGTTGGCGCCATCGGCAGCAGCTTTGGAAAGCTTGCCTGAGGCGGCCTGATTATTGACCTCTTTAGAGGCCATATCACAGGCTTCGGGTCCGCGGCGGCGGGCCTCGCAAAGGTATGCCCAAAGGGAGGGCCCTCGGGGATCCGCAAAAATGCCCTTGAGACCATTCACCAGCGACACCGAAATGTCGTGAAGTTCAGGTTCGAGGGTTGAGCGAATGTTATCTATCGCTTCATCAAACGCTCCCAGCGTGACAGCCGCATCGACGGATCGATCCAGCCAGCGCAGTGCGCGGCTATGCACCTTGTTGAAACTGGACACTACGTCATCAGTCCCTTGCGGCACCTCGTTGAACTCGGAAGCCGGGATCGCGGTAGGATTAGCCAGAGTAGACGGCCCTGCAGAAAGCCTTTGAGGCTCCGCTGTAAGGTCGGACACAGTTTCAGGGTTCATAATCTGCCCGTCCATTTCGTCTGCGGAGTAGTCACATTCCGCGAAGCCGAGCCGGAGGGCAGCTGCCTTTGCACATTTTGAGAGCATGAGGGTAGGGGCCTTAGCCCACAGACCGGTGGGGAATTTATTGACGATCGGGACAGCCTCATCAAAGAAAAGGGTGTCCGAGAACGCGCAACGTTGCCCATTTACGAAGCGGTAGACGGTGGCCGTAACATACTCGGGGACCGTGAAAGACACGGTTTGCTCAGTATTTGGGCCATTATCCTGACGTTTGAAGCCAGAGTAGGTGCGTTCAACCATCGGCCCGAAAGTGATGGGGTCGATGCCGGCGAATGCACCCGTTTTGTGCGCGGTGTAGATCTGGGCCTTCAGGGTGAGCCAGCAGCTCTCCTGATTGATCCAGTGATTATCGACTTTCCGGCGCTGCGACACGATTGCGATGTGCCCGCTGAAAACATCCAGCCCGCGGACTTGAGCAAGATCCCAAGCGTTGATGATGGCGTCTTCAGTCTGGGCAGCTGGGAATGTGGTGTTGATGAGGACGCCCCATTTCTGAAGGTCCAGGCCACGTTTGCCAGCGCGCTCGGTCGGGTAGGGGATGCGAAGTTCAGACATATCATTCTCCTAAAAAAATGAGAGTCCGGCACCCCTTGGGAGTGCTGTGACTCCCGTTTGGGATTGAGCAGGATCAGACCTGCTGTCGGTCAGTTGTCAGGGAAGGTTGGCAATCAGATCGGGCCGGAAACCAGCCCAATGCTTCTCACCTGCGATAACCACAGGCGCCTGGCGATAACCAAGCCGGGTTACGCGATCCATAGCAGCGGGATCTTGAGTAAGATCCACTACGTCATACGAAAGCTTCCGCGCTTCCAAAGCCCGCGTGGTCGCAGTGCATTGCACGCATCCAGGCTTGGAATAGACAATAATCCCAGCGTCCATGCTGGCTCTCCTTCAGTTAGGTGGAGGCCAAGCCCCACAAGGGCGTGCCCCCATGGGTTGCGGATTCAGGATTTCAGACACAGTTAGACAGCCCGCATGGATTTGGTCCATGCCTCACGCGCTGGCGGCCGATGCGGCCGGACGGGCGTGGCTGAGGGGCCATATCCCTCAGACTGTGGTGCGGTTCGGGATCTCTCGCTCTCCCTCAAGGTCATTACAACCACCGCATAGGCTTCATAAGCCAGCCACCTGAATGATCCTAAGATCAGACGAGATGCACCCTTTCGGGCCGTTGCGCCGCAGGTAGCTGCCTGCGATCAGTTTGTCTTTGGCCTCTGCCCCAGACGACGATCTGGACTCTGCGAAGCAGAAAGTGGGTCAATTAAAGCAATACAGGGGTAGCTTGGCAAGAGTTTAGCGTCACTGACGCATACCATTGAAAATTCACTGCACGATATCGCTCACGTTCGGCACTCGTCTTCGACAGAATGCCTGCGTTGCAATGAGCGAAAGTCTGCCATCTGGCGCTATGCCGCCAGAAACATGATGATGACCGCATTCGGCCCATAGCCGCCATTCGACAGCCTGCTCTCGCTGCGCCACAGCATTACCCAAAGCGGACACCCGCATCGCGGTACAGGATCATCTATGCTACTTGGATAATTGCACATCTCGTTATTGGGGTCAGCGCATGACCTTATTCCAGTCAACAGCATGGCCGGCCGCAACTAGTTCACGGGCAAGCTTCTGCTTCCATCCGCCCGCATCGTCCATGCT
>JAHAYB010000195.1 GCA_018384835.1 Comamonas sp. | reverse complement strand
TTTTTTATGGCTTGGTTTTTGTGGAACCACTTCGTGCTTTAGCGCCTGTCCCTTCGACTACGCTCAGGGAACGGGTCGTTACGTTCAGGGAGCGGGTAGTTACGCTGGCTGAGCGAAGTCGAAGCCAGTTCTTGCGCTTCCCTTCGACTACGCTCAGGGAACGGGGCGTTGCGTTCAGGGAGCCGGGCGTTACGCTGGCTGAGCGAAGTCGAAGCCAGTAAAGGAGGGGGAATTGATAATTCTCCCTTGCCGACGCGGTGAATCAGGTGTCTAATCACCGCATGGTATGCGGAGAAAAACTTTATATCTGGCAGGCTCAGGGCTGGCCGCAGTGGGGTTATGACTTGTCCCAGCTCGTGCAACCGTTGGCTGAAGTGAGCCGCGCTCAAGGCGTATTGCTGGGGCGCTTGGCGGACATCGGTATAGCAATGCGCGATCAGGCCAGCCTGGCCGCATTGACCGAAGACGTACTCAAAACCAGCGAGATTGAGGGCGAATTACTGAGCGCTCAGTCGGTGCGCTCCTCTATTGCGCGTCGCTTGGGCGTTGATATTGGGGCAGTTGCGCCGGTTGATCGGCATGTGGAAGGCATTGTCGAAATGGTGTTAGATGCCACCTCCAACGCCTGCGCTGCGCTGACAGTTGAGCGCTTGTGGGGTTGGCACGCGGCGCTGTTTCCCACGGGTTATTCGGGCATCAGCAAAATAGCTGTAGGCCAGTGGCGTAGCGATGCGGATGGAGCGATGCAAGTCGTCTCTGGCGCTATCGGACGGCGCAAGGTTCACTATGAAGCGCCGCCTGCCGCATTACTCTCAGCGGAAATTGCCAAATTCCTATCGTGGGCAAATGCAAATACTGATGAACCCGCACTCATCAAAGCGGGATTGGCGCATCTGTGGTTTGTCACTCTCCACCCATTTGAAGACGGTAATGGGCGCATTGCTCGCGCAGTAGGCGACTTGTTTCTGACCCGCGCCGATGGCAGCCCACAACGCTTTTATAGCTTGTCTGCTCAAATCCAGCGCGAACGCAGCGCCTATTACGACGTGCTAGAGCGCACACAAAAAGGCGGACTAGATGTCACGCAGTGGCTGCTGTGGTTTTTCGGCGCACTCACTCGCGCTATTGAAAGTGCTCATATAACGCTCAATGCCGTGCTAAATAAGACCAGATTTTGGCAAAAATGGACACATATTCCATTGAATGAGCGGCAAATTAAACTCATGAATCGTTTACTGGATGGTTTTGAGGGCAAGCTCACAAGCCGCAAATGGGCAGCCATTGCCAAATGCTCATCAGATACCGCCTTGCGCGATATAACGCAACTGCTTGAATGGGGCGTGCTGCAAAAATCCCTAAGCGGTGGCCGCAGCACTAGTTATGGTTTAACCGTATAGGTGCGAATAAATTCGCACCTACAGGAACATTGCCCCCACACGGAAAAGCTGCTCCACATCGGCCACTAAATGCTTATTGGGCAAAAAGAATACGATGTGGTCATTGCTTTGAATCACCGTGTTGCGGCGCGGGAAGATGATTTCTGGCTCGCTGTTCCCTTCGACTGCGCTCAGGGAACGGCCTTCGATTGTGTTCGGGGAGCGGCCTTCGACTGCGTGGTTACTGAGCAAGGTCGAAGTGCTCAGGGAGCGGTGGGGGGCATCGTCTTCAGGCAGATTTCGCACAATCAGGCCGATATGCACATCCTCGGGCAGGCGCAGGCTGGCTACTTCGCGTCCGACCACACGCGAGGTTTTTTGATCGCCGCGCACCACAATTTCTAGCGCCTCGGCCACACCACGGCGCAGGCTGTGGACGGCTTGCACATCGCCTTTTCGCACATGCGCCAGCAATTCGCCCAGCATGGCTTGTGAGGGAGTCAGCGCAATATCAATCTGCGTGCCGTGCATCAAATCGGCGTAGCTGCGCCGGTGTATCAGCGCCAGCACCCGCCGCGCACCCAAGCGCTTGGCTAGGAGGCTGGCCATGATGTTGTTTTCATCGTCATCGGTCAGCGCTAGGAAGAAATCGACCTGCTCAATATGCTCTTCGGCCAGTAATTCTTCATCGGCCAGGTTGCCGTGCAGCACCAGCACCTCCTGCGGCAGTTGCGCGGCCAAGGCTTGGCATTGGTGGAGCTTGTCGCTCAAGACTTTGATTTGCAGATGCCGCAAATCCGCCACCTGCTGGCGCAGCGCCCATAGTTTGTTGACCAAGCGGCGAATCACCACCCCGCCGCCCACCAGCATGATGCGCCGCACAATCCGCGCTGGCTGCCCGGGGGCGTTGTAAAAGGCGGTGAGCACCTGCTTCAAATGCTCGCGCTCGGCCAGGACAAAAACCTCATCACCCGCTTCGATGCGCGTGCGGCCATTGCAGCGCACAAAGCGGTCAGGGCCATCGGCAAAGCGGCGATAAATCGCTACCACGCGCAGTTGTAGCTCGGGAGCGTAGCGTGGCAGTTCTCCGATTTTCAGGCCATCGGCCAGCACCCCCAAGCGCACCCGCACCGAGGCCAACACCACCCGCCCACCCGCAAAACTGCGTACCTGCAAGGAGGCGGGAAACTCCACCAACTTAGCGATATAGCGGGTGAGCGAGGCTTCCGGGCAGATGATGGCATCCACCGCAAAGCCGTCCGTGCCCATTAAATCGGGGTGGGCTTCAAACGCTGAGGAGCGCACCCGCGCAATGCGCCGTGGAATGCCAAACAGCATATGCGCCACTTTGCAGCACACCAGATTGGTTTCATCCTGCGCGGTGCAGGCTATGAGCAAGTCGGTATCTTGTGCGCCGGCCTCGGCCAGTACCTGCGCGTCCATGCCGTTGCCGGTGATGCAGCGCAGGTCAAAGCGCTCTTGCAGGGCTTGCAGGTGGTCGGCGCGGATGTCAATCACGGTGATGTCGTTGCGCTCGGACACCAGACTTTCAGCCACGCTGTAACCCACGCGGCCAGCGCCCAGGATGATGATTTTCATACGCTGTGGTGGCGCAACTTAGCCGCGCACTTCACCCGCGCCCAGCACGATGTATTTCAGCGAGGTCAGCCCCTCAATCCCCACGGGGCCGCGTGCATGGAATTTATCGGTGCTGATGCCAATTTCCGCCCCCAGGCCGTACTCAAAGCCATCGGCAAAGCGGGTGCTGGCGTTGACCATCACGCTAGAAGAATCCACCTCGCGCAAAAAGCGCTGGGCGTGGATGTGGTCGGTGGTCAAAATCGCCTCGGTGTGGCCGCTGCTGTAGCGGTTGATGTGGGCAATGGCCGCATCCAGCCCCGCCACCACTTTGATGCTGATGATGGGCGCGAGGTATTCCTCTGACCAATCGGCTTCAGTGGCATCGACCAGCTTGGCGTTGGCGACCTGAGCCAGCAGGGTTTTACTGGCGGGGCAAACGCGCATTTCTACGTCTTTAGCGGCAAAGATAGCGCCGATACGGGGGAGGAAGTCTGCTGCCACCGCCTTGGCCACCAGCAGACTTTCGCTGGCGTTGCAGGGGCTGTATTTCTGGGTTTTGGCGTTTTCCGTGACGCGCAGCGCCATGTCGATATCGCAAGGCGCATCAATATAAGTGTGGCAATTGCCATCCAGATGCTTGATAACCGGCACTTTGGCCTCGGCGCTGATGCGCTCAATCAAGCCCTTGCCGCCGCGTGGAATGATGACATCCACAAACTGCGGCATGGTAATCAACTGCCCCACGGCGGCGCGGTCGGTGGTGGGCACGAGCTGCACGCCGTGGGCGGGCAAACCGGCTTGTTCCAGCGCCTGCACCACCAGGCGAGCCAGCGCCTGATTGGAATCAATCGCCTCCGAGCCGCCGCGCAAAATGCAGGCATTGCCGCTTTTGATGGACAGGCTGGCGGCCTCAATCGTCACATTGGGGCGACTTTCGTAAATCATGCCGAATACGCCAATCGGCACGCGCATCTGACCGACGCGGATACCGCTGGGCTGCTGTTTCATGCCGATGATTTCGCCAATCACATCGGGCATGGCGGCCAGTTGTTCACAGCCTTGGGCGCAGGTTTCAATCACCGATTCGGTCAGGCGCAGGCGGTCAACCATCGGTGCGGCCATAGCAGACGCTTGGGCGCGTTCGATGTCACGGGCGTTATCCACTTGCAGCGCGGCGCTGTTGTCGCGCAAAAGCTGCGCCAGAATTTTCAGGGCTTGGGCTTTTTGCGCTGCGCTGGCTTGTGCCATCAATGCAGCGGCGGCTTTGGCTTGGCTGCCCAAGGTGTGCATGAGTTGCTCGGTGGGGAGAGCTTGGGGGGTAGCTT
>JAHAYB010000429.1 GCA_018384835.1 Comamonas sp. | reverse complement strand
GACTTGCAAGCTCTGGGCTTCAACAGAGCTGCACCTGCAAGCACAGGTCGTCCGGCGTATCACCCTGCAGTTCTTCTCAAACTTTATATCTACGGGTACCTCAATCGCATCCAGTCCAGCCGCAGGTTGGAGCGGGAAGCTCAGCGCAATGTGGAGTTGATGTGGTTGACAGGACGCTTGGCTCCAGACTTCAAAACGATTGCGGACTTCCGCCATCACAACGGAGTTGGCATTCGCAAGGTATGCAGCCACTTCATTGGTATTTGCAGGGAACTCAAGCTCTTTAGCCAGGCCATCATTGCCATTGATGGCAGCAAATTCAAAGCGGTTAATAACGGTGACAACAACTTCAGCAATGGCAAGATTGAAGGCCGCAAGCGTCAGATCGAGCAAAGCATTCAGCGTTACCTGGACGCCCTTGAAACAGCAGACCGTACGCAGCCTGCAGAGGTCGAGGCAAAAACCAAGCGCCTGAAAGAAAAGATTGAGCTTTTGCGCTTGCAGATGCAAAAACTGGAGCAGGTACAAGAGCAAATTAAGCAGCAGCCTGATGGCCAAATATCTACGGTGGATCCTGACTCGCGGGTGATGATCTCCAAAGGTCAAGGAGTCGTGGGGTACAACGTGCAAGCTGCTGTTGATACTCAAAACCATCTGATCGTGGCCCACGAAGTGACCAACATTGGCAATGACCGTGCACAGTTGAGCAAGATGGCAAAAGCTGCCAAGCAGGAAATGGCTGCAGACAATCTGCAGGCACTGGCAGACCGAGGGTACTTCAATGGCCCGGAAATCAAAGCCTGCGAGGATGCTGGCATTGAGGCATTTGTGCCCAAGCCGCTGACATCGAACGCTAAGGCGGATGGCCGCTTCGATAAGTCTGACTTTGTATATCTATCGGAAACGGATGAATACCGCTGTCCTGCAGGCGAGAGTGCCATTCACCGCTTTAACACGGTGGAGCGCAGTGGCCTGAATGTGCGGGTGTATTGGAGCAGTGCCTGCATAGGCTGCCCTCAAAAGAGCGAATGCACCACGAGCCAGTACAGACGCATTCGCCGCTGGGAGCATGAAGATGTACTGGAGCGCATGCAGGAACGGTTGAATACAAAAACCGATGCCATGACCGTGCGCAGGCGCACAGTGGAACACGTGTTTGGGACGCTCAAGCACTGGATGGGGTCTACCCACTTCTTAACCAAGACATTGGCACATGTAGGCACGGAAATGAGCCTGCATGTGCTGGCCTACAACTTCAAACGTGTGATGTGTATCTTGGGTGCTCAAAACATGATGCAAGCGTTGCGATCTGTGCCAGCGTAAGCCTTTGTGGCTCAATTTTTAGCTGCAAAGCGGCACAGATTGGGCGCAAAACACCTTGAGTGTCGCCACGTTCCCAAAAATAGGGACGCCATTCAAAGACCGACTGTGTAGTGGCGTGCCAATAGCTAACTCGGTAAAAATGCGTTTCCACACAGCCTCGGATGATTGCGCACGTTCTTCGGGAGCTTTCATCTTCCAAACTTTGAGGGCTTGCACCGGAGCTTGATTGAATCGGCCAGTATTTCCTAGATAGTTTCCAGTGATGTTGCTCTGCTGTATGGAGTTCTTAGCTCTTTGCTTACGCGGTTTTTTTGCGCTGAGCCTCGTACCAGCGTTACTCGTATTGCATCGGGCTGAGATAGCCCAAGCTCGAATGCAACCTGCGGTAATACAGTACATGATGACTTGCCTAGCTTGCTGCCCGGTAGCGAATCGCTGACCGTGTACGCAAGTGTTCTTAAGCCTGCCCCAGAAGCTTTCGATAGGCGAGCTGTCCCAGCAATTGCCTTGGCGGCTCATCGATGAGCGCAATCCCCATCCGGCTAAGGCAGCCTAGAA
>JAHAYB010000427.1 GCA_018384835.1 Comamonas sp. | reverse complement strand
CTATCAATACCAATCTCGCCTCCATCAATGCGCAGCGAAATCTAGCGCTGTCTGGACAGTCTTTGAACACCACCATGCAACGCCTTTCTTCAGGTTTGCGGGTCAATAGCGCAAAAGATGATGCGGCAGGCTTAGCTATCTCGGAGCGTATGAACACCCAGGTGCGTGGTTTGACGGTTGCCTCGCGCAATGCCAATGACGGTATTTCGTTGGCTCAAACTGCGGAAGGCGCTTTGGGTAAGGTCGGCGATATGCTGCAACGTATGCGTGAGTTGGCCGTGCAAGCTTCTAATGCAACCAACAGTGCCAGCGACCGAAAGGCATTACAGGCAGAGGTAGCTCAGTTGGGCGCTGAAATTGATCGTGTTGCCAAACAGACCAACTTCAACGGGACAAAAATTTTGGATGGTAGCTTTGCTGGAGCAGTCTTCCAAGTTGGCGCTAATTCTGGAGATAACGTTACGCTAGGTGCGCTAGTTGATACGCGCTCTTCCAATGTTTCCAATATTTCTTACGCCACAGCCGAAGTAGCCTCCATCGTCACTGCGCCGACTCCTACCACAGGCGCTTTATCTGATTTCAGCAGCGCAGCAACTGACATTAAAGTTACCGTCGGTATTGGCACGACTGTTCCATTAGGGCCATTACCTGCCGCAGAAAGTCCTCAAGAGCGATTGGGACAGATCGTTGAAGCCATCAACAACAAGAGTGCAGATACCGGTGTCACCGCTTATCTAACAAAAATCGATGGCTCCGAAAGCTATAAAATTGAAATCATGTCCGCCAAGCTTGATACAGATGGCTTACCTGTGAAAGTGACATTTGCAGGACACGACTTCACTCTCGAAAAAGTTGGACTTGACTCGCAAGATGCAACTGCATCCGGGACTCCAGCAGGAGCTGTAAGCTTAGTAGGAGGATCAGTTGCAGACACTTCCATACTTAGCCAACGAGGTATCGAAAGCATTGATGTCACCACCCAATCTGGTGCTTGGCTGGCACTCAAAAAAATCGATAGCGCTATCGATCAAGTCAACGGCGCACGTGCAACGCTTGGCGCCATGCAAACACGCTTTGAAAACGCGGTTAACAACATCGACATTCAAGTCGAGAACTTGTCTGCAGCCCGAGGCCGCATTATTGATGCTGACTTTGCTGTTGAAACCGCCAACTTAAGCCGCACTCAAATTCTCCAGCAGGCGGGTACCGCCATGGTGGCACAAGCCAACCAGATTCCACAAAACGTCTTGCAACTCTTGCAAGGCTAAAGAAGTCTTCACCCACATCTTGGGCTTAAAGAACCGTTCTTACGTCTATGATCGACTAAGAACGGTTTTTTACATTTCATCTTTTAAAAACTTAGGAATTGACGAGTAGATCCATGGATACATTTATCGAGAATTTTTTGACAGCTGTAGATTTCCAAGAAGCTGTTGAGGTCACCGCTGACACCATCCTCAAAGACTTACCAGAATGGGACTCGTTGGCTGCCCTGGGCGTCATTGTCATGTTCGATGTGGATTACAACAAGACCATTACTGGAGATGATCTGAAAGCATGCATCACCGTCTCCGACTTGCATAAATTGCTCGGCTAATCAACGCTTTACGAGAAATTTGCAATGGCAACCACTACTTTGCGCAATGTGCGTTTTGCTGGTATGGCCAGCTGCGTACCTCATCGTATTCTGGACAACATACGCGATTGCCCGCCTCAGATGAAATCGGAGCGTGAGCGACTAGTACGCAATATTGGTATCCAGAATCGCCGTATCTGTAATGAATGGCAATGTTTTTCTGACCTAGCTTTTGATGCAGCAGAAAGTCTTCTCCAAAGCCTGCAGTGGCGACGAGAGGAAATCGGAGCCATCATCGTCGTCACACAGTCCCCGGACTATTTATCCCCCTCTACGGCCATCATTTTGCAGGATCGACTAGGTCTGCCGCAAACTGCGATTGCTTTCGATGTAAATCTGGGCTGCTCAGGCTATCCATTTGGCCTGCATGTGCTGGGAAGCATGATTGCGTCTGGAGGCATCAAGAAGGCATTGCTGCTTGTGGGCGATAAATGCGCATCTGTGCAAGACCCATTGTTTTCCGACGCAGGTACGGCGACTGCGCTGGAGTTCGACAGTAGCGCGCCTGAAATGTTCTTTGACCTCAACAGCGACGGCAGTGGCTATCAAGCTCTGATGATGCCCGTCGGCGGACACCGCCAACCTTTTGGAGGTGAACACCTAATTCCTACGCGTGACGCAAATGGTATTCGGCACTGGCCCAGTGCTTTTCAGCTAGATGGCCCAGCCGTACTGAGCTTTTCCACGCAACGTGTCCCTCCCAGCGTAGAACGTCTACTTGAATATGCTGGCACACCAAAAGATGAGATCGATTATTTTGTATTTCATCAGGCCAACCGCATGATCAACGAGACCATCCGAAAAAAGCTTGGCTTGCCCACAGAAAAAGCACCCTCAACCCTGAGCGACTTTGGCAATACCAGCGGAGCCTCGCTACCTATTACTATGACCGCACGGCTACGCGAGTCCTTAACAGGTCACAACAAGCATGTGCTGCTTAGCGGCTTTGGCATTGGCCTTTCATGGGGTACATGCTTACTGAAAATCGATGCCAACGCAAAATTTCCTGAGTTGGTAGTGTCATGACATCCGCTTTTAGCTTAGAAGGCAAAACCATTCTGGTCACCGGCGCTAGTTCTGGTATTGGTCGGCAAATATCAATAAGCTGTTCACAAG
>JAHAYB010000421.1 GCA_018384835.1 Comamonas sp. | reverse complement strand
GCGGCCTGGTCTGGCACTTGGCGTACCAGCACCGGCACGGACTCTAGCCCCGCCAGCTTGGCAGCGCGAAAGCGGCGCTCACCAGCAATGATTTCGTAGCGAGTATCTGCACCCTGCCCTGCTTGAGCCAGAGGGCGCACCAAGATGGGTTGCATGATGCCCTGGGTTTTGATGCTTTCGGCCAGCTCGTACAAAGCGCCCTCGTCCATACGGGTACGCGGCTGGTATTGGCCTGCTTGCAATTGCTCCAATGCCAATTGCGTAACGACATCGCCACTGGGGGCGGCAACATCTTCAGTGGCTACCGTGGGGCCAAGCAGCGCTTCCAGTCCTCGGCCCAAGCCTTTGCGTTTAGGGGTTGTTGCCATGACAGGTGTCCTTTATCAGTTGTTGCAGCAATTGATGGCCGCTAGGCCAGTCTGCCAGGCCGCTGGCGGTGTTGATATGGCCAGCATCGCCCGCATCCACCCATTGCGCCCCCCAGGCCTGGGCGAAACTTTGGGCGCGGGTATGGCTGCAATAGGGGTCGTTGTGGCTACCCACCAGCACGGCGGGAAACGGCAGGGGCTGCATCGCCACAGGTGCCCAGCCGGGAATGTGTTCACGCAGGTCTGCCTGTTCCACATCGCCAGGGGCAACCAGCAAGGCGGCGCTGACTTTGGCTGTGGCGGCTGCCGGTGCATGGGCAGCCCACCATGCCAGCAAAATACAACCCAGGCTATGGGCGACCAGCACTAACGGCTGGGGGCTGGCCATAACGGCCTCATGCAGGCGTGCCGTCCAGTCGCCACGCAGGGGGCGTTGCCAGTCATGCTGCTCTAGGCGCTGGTAGCCATACAAGGCTTGCCAGCGGCTTTGCCAGTGTTCTGGGTCAGAGTTCTGCCAGCCCGGCAATAGCAATACGGTGGGGGTTTGCGCTTGTGTCACGATAGTCCCTAGTTCACCCTAGCCCCAGGGCTTATACGCGCTGCACGCGCTCAACCATTTCTTGGGCAAAGGCGATAAAGGCTTTGCTACCTTTGGCTGATGGGTCAAAAATCACACCGGGCAGGCCATAGCTAGGAGCCTCTGCCAGGCGCACATTGCGAGGAATCACGGTATCAAACATCTTGTCGCCAAAATGTGCGTGCAATTGCTCGCTGACCTGCTGCTGCAAGGTAGTGCGTGGGTCAAACATCACCCGCAGCAGGCCAATGATTTGTAGCTGCGGGTTCATATTCGCCTGCACCTGCTGGATGGTGTTGACCAAGTCTGCCACCCCTTCCAGCGCAAAGTATTCGCACTGCATGGGCACAATCACGCCGTGCGCCGCGCACAGGCCGTTGAGGGTGAGCATTGAGAGGCTGGGCGGGCAGTCAATCAGTACAAAATCAAAATCGGCATCGGCGGGCTGCAAGGCTTTTTCTAGGCGCTTGGTGCGCTCTGGGGCATTGACCAGCTCGACCTCTGCGCCGCTGAGTTCGCGGTTGGCTCCCAGCACATGAAATCCGCATTTCTCTGAGAACACCGCCGCTTCTGCCACGCTGCGCCCTTCCAGTAGCACCTCGTACACCGTTGGGTTGAGGGTGCGCTTATCTACCCCTGCGCCCATGGTGGCATTGCCCTGGGGGTCTAAATCCACCAGCAGCACCCGCTGCCCAATTTTTGCCAAACCCGCTGCAAGATTGACGGCGGTGGTGGTTTTACCCACGCCGCCTTTTTGGTTGGCAACACAAAAGACTTTGGCCATATTGCTTCGTTGTTTTTAGGTTGGGTATTCAGATTGATTGTGCCGCCGCTTGCATCCAAACCAAACAGCGCTGCGCTTGTAAAAAGGGCACGGTAACGGTGTCTGTAGCAAGCACTTGCGCTAGCACGGGCTGCTGCTGTGCTAGGGCAGCAATTTCCTCTTCTGGATGCTTGCCCTTTAAGGCCAGCCACACTCCATCAGGAGCTAGCGCCGCTTGCGACCATTGGGTGAAATCGACCAAGCTGGCAAAAGCCCGGCAACTAATCACGGCATAGTCCTGCCCAGTCAGCGATTCCACCCGTGCATGGATGCCGCGCAAGTTGCCCAGCCCCAAGCTGGCTGCCGCCTGCTGGATAAAGGCGGCTTTTTTTGCCACGGTATCCACACAATGCACCTGCAAATCGGGGCAGCAAATGGCAAACACCACGCCGGGCAAGCCACCGCCCGCACCCACATCTAGTAGGCGCTGCGCTGTGGGGTGTTGCTGTAGATATTTTTGCAGTGCGGGCACAGCGGCCAGGCTGTCTAGCAGGTGGTGGGTCAGCATCTCTTGCAGGTTGCGCACTGCGGTTAGGTTATAGACCTTGTTCCATTTGTGCAGCAGCGCCAGAAAATCCAGCAACTGTTGTTCTTGCCCCGCATTCAGCAGCAAACCCAATTGCGCCAAACCGGCTTGTAAACCGGGGCGTAAATCATCTAATCCAGCCGCATTCACGCCATTCACACCATTCATGCCTGCACCTCTTGCTTATCGCCGGTTTTGCCAGCAGCCTTGCCACTGCCTTTTTTCAGGTGAATCATGAGCAGCGATACCGCAGCAGGCGTAATGCCAGAAATGCGAGATGCTTGGCCCAGCGTTTCCGGGCGGTGTTTTGCCAGTATCTGACGCGCCTCAATCGACAAGGCAGAGACTTGTTGATAGTCCAAGCTGCTGGGAATCTTCATGCTTTCGTAGTGAGCGGCACGCTCCACTTCTTCCTTCTGGCGGTTGATATAACCAGAATACTTAGCGGCAATCTCTACCTGCTCGACCACGGCATCGCATAAATCTTCTAAGACGGCGCGTGAAACATCTGGCGACTGGTACTTGCCTTCTTGCAAACTCATCAGCTTGGCATATTCCACGCCGGGGCGGCGCAGCAGGTCAAACAGGTTGTATTCGCGCTCGATGTGCTTGCCCAGCACGCGCTCGGCCTCAGAGGGGGGCAGATTGCGCGGATTGACCCAGGTGGCCTTCAAACGCTCTGTTTCACGTGCAACGGCATCGCGTTTGCGGTTGAACATGTCCCATTGCCCATCAGGCACAACGCCCAGGGTGCGGCCAATTTCCGTCAAACGCATATCGGCATTGTCTTCGCGCAGTTGCAGGCGGAACTCGGCGCGGCTGGTGAACATGCGGTAAGGCTCGTTCACGCCTTTGGTGATGAGGTCATCAATCAGCACACCCATATAGGCTTCGTCACGACGGGGAATCCAGGCATCTTTTTCGCGCACTTGCAGCGCTGCGTTCATACCGGCAAACAAGCCTTGGGCGGCGGCCTCTTCATAACCGGTGGTTCCGTTGATTTGCCCCGCAAAGAATAGGCCGGAGATTTGTCGCGTTTCAAACGTGCTTTTCAGGGCGCGGGGGTCGAAGTAGTCGTACTCAATGGCGTAGCCGGGGCGCAGGATATGGGCGTTTTCCAGCCCCTTGATGGAGCGCACCAGCGCAAACTGAATATCAAACGGCAGGCTGGTAGAGATGCCGTTGGGGTAGTACTCGTGGGTATCCAGCCCCTCTGGCTCCAGGAAAATCTGGTGGCTGTCTTTGTCAGCAAAGCGGTTGATTTTGTCTTCCACGCTGGGGCAGTAACGCGGGCCTACGCCCTCAATCTTGCCGGTGAACATGGGGCTGCGGTCAAAGCCGCTGCGGATAATGTCATGCGTGTGCTGGTTGGTATTGGTAATCCAGCAGGGCACTTGGCGCGGGTGCATATTGACGTGGCCACGGTAGCTAAAGGCGGGCGCATCTGCATCGCCCCATTGCTCGGTGCATTGGCTAAAGTCGATGGTGCGCCCATCAATGCGCGGTGGCGTGCCGGTTTTCAAACGACCTTGGGGCAGCTTCAGCTCTTTAAGGCGTGTAGAGAGGTTCATGGAGGGTGGGTCGCCCGCCCGCCCGCCTTCATGGTTGCGCAAGCCAACGTGGATTTTTCCATCCAGGAAAGTACCCACCGTCAGCACGACAGCCCGTGCCCGAAACGCAATACCGATTTGCGTAATCGCGCCTACCACGCGCTCACCCTCCACCATCAAATCATCCACCGCTTGCTGGAACAGGTAGAGGTTGGGCTGGTTTTCCAGCATTTCACGAATGGCGGCCTTGTACATCACCCGGTCAGCCTGGGCGCGGGTGGCTCGCACGGCTGGCCCTTTGGAGCTGTTCAGAATGCGAAACTGAATGCCTGCCTGATCAGTGGCCAGCGCCATTGCGCCGCCTAGCGCATCCACCTCTTTAGCCAGGTGGCCTTTGCCAATGCCGCCAATAGAGGGGTTGCAGCTCATCTGCCCCAGGGTTTCTATATTGTGGGTCAGCAGCACGGTTTTGCAGCCCATGCGGGCACTGGCCAAGGCAGCTTCGGTGCCGGCATGGCCGCCGCCAACAACAATCACATCAAATTCTTCGGGGTAGAGCATGGGTTACAAACCTGGATGAACCAGCTATTGAAGTGGTTCTATGACAATAAACGGGGGATTTTCCCATTTTTAACCCGTTGCCGCCCCGCAGCCGTATTTACCGTGCAAGCTGGTAGCGGCTTGGTTTATTTTTCTTTTCTCTTTGACTAACAAGGCTTTGACCATGAAGTTGTACTACAGCCCCGGCGCTTGCTCGCTTTCCCCCCACATCGTTGCTGAAGAAGCTGGCCTCGATTGCGAGCTGGTGCGCGTCGATACCAAAACCCACAAGCTACCCGATGGCAGCGATTTTTATGCCATCAACCCGCTGGGCTACATCCCATTGCTGCAACTGGCAGACGGGCAAACCTTGCACGAAGGCCCTGCCATCGTGCAGTACCTGGCAGACCAAGCACCCGATAAAAAGCTGCTGCCCCCCGTGGGCGATATGGCACGCTACCGCGCCGTAAGCTGGCTAAACTTTGTCAGCACCGAGCTGCACCAAGGCTTTGCCCCCCTGTTTGCCCCCAATGCTCCTGAAGCGTACAAGCCCTTTGCCCGTGAGCGCCTGCTCAAGCGCTTTGCCTGGGTAGATGAACAACTGGCAGGCAAGGACTATCTGCTGGGTAGCGACTTCTGTGTGGCAGATGCGTATTTGTTCACCGTTTCGGGCTGGGGCAAGTTTGTGGGTGTGGATACCTCCAACTTGGCCAATCTGCAAACTTACTTGCAGCGCGTGGGCAGCCGCCCGGCGGTGCAAGCGGCTTTGCGTGCTGAGGGGTTGTTGTAAGCCCATCTTTTGCACCATGTGCTTGACCTTGCCATGGTGTAAAGCCTGATGATGGCCGCCTCTTCATTCATTTTTTACTTGGAGCTTTTTCAATGGAACACCATTTTCAAGTCACCGGCATGACCTGCGGCCACTGCGAACGCGCCGTACAACAAGCGATTGCAGGCGTTGATGCACAGGCGCAGGTCAACATCGACCGCACCGCCAATCAAGTAGTAGTGCAATCTGCCAGCGCCAGCCGTGAGGCGCTTGCCGCAGCCATTGCCGAAGAAGGCTATGAGGTTGCCTAACCCCACAACCACCCCGGCACAAGCGGTTTGGCCTGTTGCCATTGGCGAGGCCGCCCACCGCGCCGGGGTTTCAGCGCGTATGCTGCGCCATTACGAAACGCTGGGACTGCTGCCCAGCGTAGCGCGTAACGATAGCGGCTACCGCCAATACAGCGCCAAGGATGTACACGCCCTGCGCTTTATCCGCCGCTGCCGTGATTTGGGCTTTTCCATGCAAGAGATTGCCCAACTGCTAGAGCTGTGGCGCAACCAGCAGCGCAGCAGCGCCCAAGTCAAGCAAATTGCCCAGCAGCATATTGAACAGTTGCAAGAGCGCATTGCCGCCCTGCAAACCATGCAGCGCAGCCTAGAGGGATTGGTGGCCTGCTGCCGTGGGGATGAGCGCCCGGATTGCCCCATCCTGGATGACTTGGCTGCGCCTTAATACCCACCCCCCTTACGACCCTCCTTAAAGCCCTAAAGCCCCCTTTTATTCCCAAGGCGGCAAGTCTTCTGCTCGCTCTGGCGCTTCTTGTGCTTCTTGCTTTTCTTGCGCTGGCAGCACGGTTGACATCCTTGGGTTTGGAGCAGCCTCCCCTCCCACTACGGCGCTGCGCCCTTCGCCATCCAGAGCAGCGACCAAATCAGGCAGCAACTGCCCCAATTCGCTGGTGGCAATGCTGGCATCGGCATCAAAGCCGGAGGTGTCGTCTCCTGCATCTTGCAGCACTACATCCAGCCAGGTAATTTTTTTCAACTGCAACGCTTCGGTCAGGGTAAAGCTCACCCGCCCCTGCCAGGTCATGGCCAGCTTGCTGGGCAGCTTGCCTTGCTGTACATGCTGACGCACCTCGTCAATCTCCACGGGGTGGCGGCTGTAACGAATCACCGCTTGCGAGCCGTCGCTGGCTTTTAACTCGCATTCTTGGTCCAGGCTAAAACCTGCGGGGGCTTGCTGCTCCAGCAACCAATGCGCCATGCCCGCCTGGGCGCTGGTGTGGGTATCGAGCAAAGCCAATGCAAAGCCCGTGAGATGCTCAGACAGCAGGCTCACCACGGCATCGGCCTTGCCCTGGGCGCTGGCATCCACCACCAGCCAACGCGCTTGGGGGTCTATCCACACCCATAGGCTGCTGCGCTGGCTAAAGGCTTGGGGTAGCAGGTCTAGCAGAGCTTCTTCCTTCAAATCACGCTGTTCTTTTTTGCCGGGTTTACGGCCTGTTTCTGCTTCAATCGCGGCGCATTTTTCATCCACCCTGGCTTGCACTACGGGCGCTGGCAGCAGCTTTTTTTCCTGCTGGTAGCGCAGCAGCCACTGGCCGCCTACGCTCTCTAGCAAGGCATCACCAGCGTGGCCACGCGGTGCTGTCCAGCCACCGCTGCTGGCCTGGGTGGCGGTGCAAGGCTGGAAGCGGCCAGCTTCCAAAGCCTGCTCTAGTTGTTGAAAATCTGGCTGCCAACTGGCAGCCAACCGATAGACGATGGCGTTTTTGAACATGGGGTTCTTCTGATAAATCTAATAAAAACAGGGGCTGCTGCCCCTTTTTGCAAAAATTCTTCTTACTTTACACAACAGCAAGATAAGCACATGCCCCGCTTACAGGCAGGGCGCACATTAGCAGACATACCTGCAAACAAGCGAACCAGTGTGCAGGTAGATTTTGACACCCTAACGAGGAGCTTCTATGCCACACAACACCCTAAACACCATCACCAAACCAGCGCTATTGCCCACAAAACGCCTACTGCGCTGGGTCAGTATCTGCGCCTTGAGCGTGGCAAGCCTGGGCAACTTGGCAGCTCATGCTGCTGACCCCGCAGCCAGCGCCTCCAATCGCCCTGCACATGCGGGTAAACACAACCCACAAACCCATGAGCAGCGGCAAGCGATGCAGCTAGAGCGCATGAAAACCCTTCTACAAATTCAGCCCAAGCAAGAAGGTATTTGGCAAACCTATACCCAAGCCTTACAGGCCATCCCCCAGCCAGAGTACCGCCGCCCCTCAGCCGATGGCAAAGCCGCCCCAGCCACAACGCTAGAGCGCTTGGACTGGCGTAAGCAGCAGCGCCAAGCCCACCAAACGATTGCCGAGCAGCGTGATGCGGCCACTCGCCAGCTCTACAACAGCTTGCAGCCCAGCCAGCAAAAAGCCATGGATGCCATGCACTCCCATGCTGGCAAAACCAAGCGACGCGCTATGGATCATCACAAACCTAGGGCTTGGTCAATGGGCGCAAAGCCCCATGCACCAGCACCTACGCAGCAATAAAGCGTCAGCAGCTAAGCACCTGCTAGGAGGGGAAATTTAGAGGAAAAACCCCTCTTAGCATGAAACAAATACCTAGACCTGTTAAACGGTCTTTTTTCTTATTTTTTGGCGGCCAAGTGCGGTTTTTTGGCCGCATTTTTTGTCACTTGACTGCCTAAAAAACAGGAAATCAGCCTGTGCATAAGTCTGTTGACAACCTATGAATAAGCTGTGAATTGTTTGTGGAATAACTCACACCACCACAACTTACACACAATCCATCCACAACTAATCCACCGGTTTTACACAGGCTTATCAACAAGTCAAATTATTGATTTAAAAGAAAAAATACTACTTATCCACAGATTTCGTCGCCCTCTACTACTACTACTATGTATTTATATTTATTAAATTAATAGTAGTAGTGCTGTGCAAAAAACTGCAATTTTTGCTCTCCGCATGGTCGAAAAGAGGCTCTGACATCGGGCGGTTGGCAGAACTTTGCGAAGCTCCTATTTCAAGCGGGCGTTTAGAAAAAACAAGCTATTTGTCCACAGGCTGGTTCAGAGTGGTAGAGTCGCAACCCTTGCTTGTAACCGTGTGATGGATGACCTAAAGCTGTGGAAAGTTGACGATGTTGAAAATCAATAACTTCTTGAAAAATAATAAAAAAACTGAGGATTTGATGGGGTGCAGTATTGAAAATATTTTCCCTCTGCGTGCTCCTTGGCAGGGGTGAAAAGAAGTTTTCAACCCTGCCAGCCAGGCAAATAAACGGGTAACCCGTTTAGGCAAAGCGTTTTTTGAGGGTGAAATCAGGCAAACTTTTCAAAATTTGTTGGCCGTATGAGGTTTGCAGCAAACGCTTGTCGTAGCAGTACACGCTGGCTTGGTCTTCTTCGCTGCGAATAGCACGCCCTACCCACTGCGCCATGCGAATCGCGGTAGCGGGCACGACAAGGTCGATAAAAGCATTGCGTCCATGGGTACGCAGCCACTGGGCACGGGTTTGCCCAACAGGGTCATCAGGCGGGGCAAAAGGGAGTTTGGTGATGAACAAGGCGGTACACAGTGCGCCGGGCAGGTCTAGCCCCTCACCAAAGGACTGCATTCCAAAAATAATAGAGACCAGACCTTGCTGCACACGCTGACGGTGTTGGCTGAGTAAAGCACCGCGCGACATGGCCGTTTGCACCAGCACTTGTCCACGCAGATGGCTGGGCAAGGCATCCACCGCTTGGCGCATTTGCTCGCGTGAGGTAAACAGCACCAAAGCGCCAGACTGCACTTGCGCCAAATCTTGGGTCAAGGCGTACACCATCTCTGGCGTAAAGCTGGCAGCGTGACGCGGGTCGCTGCGGGTGTGATGGGCAATGAGTTGACCTTGGCGGTTGTAGTCAAACGGGCTATCAACGGCCAGGGTTTGCACTTGAGCTTGGGCGTAGGTCTGTGCTTCAGACAATCCCACCTCATGCAGAAAAAAGTCAAAGTTGCCACAACTGCGCAAAGTCGCAGAGGTCAAAACCGCCCCGCGCACTTGGCTCCAAAGGCGCTGGCGCAAGCTGGTACCGGGCAGGACAGGGCTGGCATGGGCGTGGATGACGCTGTAAGTGCCATCGCTGCTGTGGCTTAACCACTTGGCAATGGGGACGGGGGCAGCAGGGGCAGCGCTGTTGCCGCTGTTGTCGGGATTGCCACTGCCGTTATTGCTGCCATTGCTGCTATCGCTGGCTGGGTCTGGCGAGGACGCTGGCAAGGCTTGCAGCCAGAGCTGGCAAGTGGTGTAAACCGCTTCTAAATGCGTGCTGTGACTGCCTAGCTGGCCGTAGAGCAGGGACAGGCGCTGCGCCTCTTCTGGCTGCTCTTTGAGGGCGTTGCGCAGTGCTTGCGCAAGAGCGCGTAGTACGTCCAAATAGGCTTGGGCATGGCTGAGTACTTGCTCTAGGCAGTCTTGCCAGCCTGGGGGCAGTGCGCCGCTGGGCAAGGTGTATTGCTGCGGTGTATTTGCACCTGTACCTGTACCTGCGCTTTTACCTTGGCTTTGCAGCAAAGCCTGCGCCATATTCGCCCACTCGTGCAGGTGTTGGCGCAAAGCGCTGCTGTGCTGGGGCAAGTCAGCAATCTCACTGGTTTGCAGCAGCTGCCCGACGCGCAGGGCATGGCTGCTCAAGCGCTCTAGCCACTGTAGGCGTGATAAATCGGCCTGGCTGGCAAATTGCGACAAGGCGGTTTGCGGCAGGTGGTGCGCCTCGTCGAATACCAGCAGGCAGTTGTCCAAATCGGGTAGGAGCTTGGCTTGTAGCGAGGACAGGAGCAAGTCGTGGTTGACCACCAGCACCTGGGCGGCCACCAAAGTTTTGCGTCGCTCGTAGTAGCTGCAATTGTCAAAAGCGGGGCAGTGCCGACCTGTGCAGCTATGGCCTTGGGCGGCGACAGAAGCCCATAGCTCCGGCTCCGGGGGGCTGGGGAGGCTGTCGCGGTCGCCATCCCATTGGCCGCTGGCCAACGCCTGTGCCATGGCGGTATAGAAGGCCATGCGTGCCTGCTGCAAGGCCACTGGGGGTGGGCGGCGGTGCTGGTTGCTGCTGCCCTCTAGCGCTGGCAGCGGCGGTAGGTCAGAGAACAGCATTGGCTCATCCTCTGAGGCATCGCTGCCTGTGCTGGCCAAGCGGTCGAGCTTGAGTTTGCAGATAAAGCGCCCCCGCCCTTTAGCCAAAGCGTAACGGAAGGCTTGCGGCATTTGCGCGGCCAAAGCGGGTAGGTCTTTGTGTACCAACTGCTCTTGCAAGGCGACCGTTGCCGTTGAGATGATGACCCGTGTGTTGCGCTGTAGCGCCAAAGCAATGGCAGGTGTGGCGTAGGCCAAAGACTTGCCCACCCCCGTACCGGCCTGAATAACGGCAATACAGGCCGCTGGCGGGGTTTTAGCGCCCTCCTCCTTACCCAGCCTTGCCTGAGCCAGCGTTTGCGCCACCAAGGCCGCCATATCGCGTTGTCCGGGGCGTGGGCGCATTCCAGGGGTGGTGGCTAGCACATCATCAAAGGTTTGTAGGGCGGCGGTAGCCGAAGAAGAGGAAGACATACAGAGGGCAGCAAAAAGAGGCGCAAGGGGAAAAAACTTTCCACTTCCTTGGCTAAGAGATGAAAAAATCGAAAATCAATGGCCTGAAATATTACAACATGGCCTTTTCATGGATTTTTACCTATAGCAGGTGGAAATAAGCCATTGACCAAACCATCTATCCGACCCATCCTACCCCGTAGTCATACACATAGAAATGTGGATAAAAATGGGGATAAGCAAATAAAACTTCCACATCCTGGCAATTACCCCGGTGGCTTAGGGTGCTCAATGTAGTAGCTTGGTTTTTTTAACCAATTGAATTGAAAAGACTATTTTTTTTGATGCTTGTGTTTTCTCTAGTTCCTCTAGGCTTTTTTGGCGGAGGGGTAAAGAAGCCGTGCTGTGTATAACTTGCCCCCAATAGCCATGCCTTCATTCCAAAAATGAGGGGTGCTAGCGGGTAAGCGTGCGTTGTGGTTTGGATGAGCTGTTCAGGCTTAAAAGATATTTTCAATACGACAGTTCGTATTTTTTATTACAAAGCCATAGATGTTTGTAAATTTTTTGCACGTTGCTGCAAATGAATTTGCGCCCTAGGTAGGCACGAGCGGCTGTAGGCAGCAGCTACGTGCTACGTGCTATGGGGCTACTACGAGCAGGGGCGCAAACTCTCACCCGCCAGGGCTGCGCCTAGGCTGCGCAGGGAAAGCCCCTGCTCTGCGGTGATAGCCGGTAGGCGCAGGGTGTAGAGCGTCACACTGGGGCGCTCTTGTACGATTCTGGCACCGCGTAGCCCTTTACCTAGTAAGCGGGTGAGTTCGCGGGTGGCGGCCTCTTCAGAAGAAAAACGCCCTAAAGAAAGCCCCGGCTCTAAGCGCCCGCCAGCGCGATCGACATCAATTTTTTGGGCGCGTAGTTCTGTATGGCGCTGAATAGCCGCCTGCACATTGGGCTGGCTGAGGTACACCATCCAGCGCCCTGTGCTGGTTTGTGCTTGTAGCTCCCAAGCATCGGGGGGCAGGCTGTGGTTGCGTAGCGCATTACGCAGGGTTTTGCTTTGCTCTTCAGTAAATGGCCCGGCCTGAAAGCACATACGCGCTGCTGGTCTTGCGGTGGGCGGTGGCGCTACTGTGCTGCTTGCCACCACCTCCGGTTGGGGGGCGATAGCGGCAGGCGGTGGCGCTTGGATGGTGGTAACGGGTTGGGG
>JAHAYB010000417.1 GCA_018384835.1 Comamonas sp. | reverse complement strand
GTTGTACAACACCCACGACCCCCAAGTACTGCCCATTCGCCAAGGCGTAAAGCCTAGCTGCGTGGTGCTGCCTACCAGCCAACCCAGCCCTGGGGAAGGCGGCGGGGGGACGACGGTGCTGGACTTCCTCTGCCAGCGCCTGCCTGCGGTGGGACGAGCCGACTGGTTGCGGCGCATGGCATTGGGCGAGGTGGTGGCAGAAACCGGCCAGCCCATACAGGCCGATACCGCTTTTCTGCCTGGCCAGCGCATCTACTACTACCGCGAGGTAGCGCAAGAGCCACCCATGCCGTTTCGCGCCCAGGTGCTCTACCAAGACGCGCATTTGGTGGTGGCCGATAAGCCACATTTTCTGCCCGTCACCCCCGGCGGGCGCTATGTGCAAAACACCTTGCTGGTGCAGTTGAAAAACCAGCTAGGGCTGCCCGACCTCTCCCCCATCCATCGCATTGACCGCGACACCGCCGGGCTGGTGCTGCTGGCCGTGCGCCGCCAGGATAGAGGGGCGTACCAAGACCTGTTTCGCCAGCGCCAGGTGGAAAAGCAGTACGAGGCCATTGCCCCTTACCGCCCAGACTTAACCTTCCCCCGCGAGCACCACAGCCGTATGCAGGAAAGCGGCCACTTCATCCGTATGCACGAGGTCGATGGCCCCGCCAACAGCCACACCCGCCTACACCTGCTAGAGCACAACGGCCACTGGGCGCGTTACCGCCTGCACCCCATTAGCGGCAAACGCCACCAGTTGCGCGTTCATATGGCAGCTTTGGGCATTGGGATTGCTGGTGATGGCCTTTACCCTAACGTGGCCGATATGCCCGAGGGCGATTTCAGCCGCCCCTTGCTGCTGCTGGCGCAGGCGCTGGCGTTTACCGACCCAGTGACGGGGCAACAGCGGCAGTTTCATAGTCAATTGATGCTGCCGCCGTTGTGCCCTTCGCTATACGGCGGCCAGGCGTAGCTCTGGGTGCAGTCCAGCGCGGGCGGCCAGGGTTATCAGCATGTCTAAGCTGAAGTCTTCCACCTTGCCCTCAATCAGGCGAGAGATGCGCGGTTGCGTAATGCCAAGCTGGCGTGCCGCCTCGGCCTGCGTCCAGTCTTGCTCTTTGAGCCATTGCGCTGTGTGCATCATGACTTCTGTGCGTAACTTCATTACCTCAGCCTCTGCACGATTAAAGCCCAAATCTGCAAAAATATTGCCGCTACTAGGGATACGGCTTGTATCGTTCCAGCGGGTATCCCAGTGGGTATCGGTTGTTGTCATTGTCATACTGCTCATTACTCTCCCTCTATCATTTCGTAGCGCTTGGCAGCCAGGTCAACATCGTCTTGAGCTGCTCTTAACGTTTTTCTCTGGAAAGCGTGCAGAACATAAATGGTGTGGGTAAATTGAGCAATACATACCACTCGAAATGCCCCATTAACAGTATCGTGAAAGCAAATTTCGTACGCATGAGCGCCCACCTCTGGTAGAGACTTGTGCTCGCTAGAGGCTTCATCGCATTGCAGCGTCATTAACTCCAGAGCCAGCGCATAGCGCACATTGGAGGGCATGTCGCGCAAGTCTTGCTGGCTAGAGCCTAAAAATTCAATCAATTTCATATCGTAACGTGTTGGTTATATTGGCATTCACGGTAACGCAGCAGTGAGCTTTCAAGCAATGTTGTCGATGCTGCTGCTATTGCCATTGGAGCTATTGCCACGAAGCTATCAAACCGGCTATTACAAATCCAAAGCAATCCAAAGACCTACAAAGCGTAGTATTTGTAAACCCCTCTATGAAATACCCCGTGGAATTGCTTGTTTTTTATGCCACTGATAAAGCCCCCTTCTCCCCCTCTACCCCCTTTTCTTAGCAGCCAAATTTGGCGTTGGTTGTTGTTTTTTTACATTTTTTTTAGTCATTCGCTCTATGCACAAGACTTCATCGTGGAGAAAGCCTGGCTAGAAGACCCTAGTGGGCAAATGGGCTGGCAGGAGGCACAAGCAGCGCCGATGCAATCTTTTGAGGGAGTGCTTAACCGGGGGTTTTCTAACGCGCCTTTGTGGATACGGGTGCGAGTGGCCCCTACAGGCATTTCGCACATTTCGCATGTTTCGCATTTAGGCGGTGTGGAGCAGCCCTTGGCCTTGCGGTTGCGCCCGGCTTATGTCGATCGCATTGAGGTGTTTGACGCTTTGGGCGGGGGGCTGATTGGCGTGCTGGGCGATAGGCAGCACCCCAAGCTAGAGGACATGCGGGGGCTGGACTACCTCTTGCCCCTGGCGCGTAGCACTGAGGCGAGGGATATTTGGCTCAAACTCTCTTCACGCAGCACGCGGCAGGTGTATGTAGAGGTGTTGAGCTTGCATGATTTGTCTAAGGCGCAGCTCCAGCAAAGTCTGTTTGTGAGCCTGTACTTGGGCATTTCGCTGGTGCTGATGGTGTGGGGCTGGGTGGCCGGGCGCTTGCAGCGTGAGAAGGTGCTGAGTTACTTCAGCATGATGCAGTTTTTTGGTCTGCTGTATGGCATGAGTTCCCTAGGCGTGCTGCACCTGCTATGGCCAGACTGGCTTGATGCGGCGCTGCTCGATGGCGCTGGCAGCCTGTTTGTGCTGCTGACGGTGGCATCGGGTATCTGGTTTCACCTCCAGTTTTTGCAGACGTTTCACCTTGCGCCCTGGGCTTTGCGCTTGCTGCAAGCCTTGCTGGGGGTGACGCTATTGAACCTGGTGCTGCTGCTGGTTGGCCAAGTCAGACCCGCTTTGCAATTGAACATACTGGTGGTGATTTGTGCAGCCGTGCTTATGTTTCTTGCGTCCTTTTTTACCCGCGCCTGGGTGCAGCAGCCTCATCATTTGCAGCCAGTGGCTTCTGGTCCTGATTTTGCCAAAATTTGGCTGGTAGGGCTTTATACGCTGCTGTTGGTGGTGCTTTTGATTACCACGACTACCATTATGGGCTGGCTCAAGGCGACGCAGTGGTCGATGTACATCAGCCTAATACAGGGGCTGGTGACCAGTATTTTGTTGGTGATGATGTTGCAATTTCGTGCCTACACCCAAAAACAGCAGCGCCAACAAGCCCTGCTGGCACTGGAGAGCAGCCGCCTGCAAGTCCTGCACGAGCAGGCGGCACGCGAAGAGCATGAAAAACTGCTGATGATGCTAGCCCACGAAATTAAGAACCCCCTGGCCACCATCCACCTACGCTTGCCCACCAATCTTCAGGGCAACACGGCCATTGGCCTTGCCCTGCGCGAAATGAATGAGGTGATTGAGCGCTGCACGCAAACCCTGCGCTTGGGCGACGGAAAGCTGGAAATTACCCCTCGCGTTTTTGACCTAGTGGATATGCTAAACAGCGCCACCGCCGCTACCACGCATCCCGAGTACATTGCCGCCCAACTGCCGCAGACGCTGCCCCTTTGTACCGACCCCAAGCTGCTGTTCATCATCATTAGCAATCTGCTGGAAAACGCCTGCAAATACGCCCCGCCACAAGCCACTATTGGCCTCGATTGCCGCGTCATGCCCAATCAGGCCATGGCACGCTTGCGCATCTGTAACCCACCGGGCAAAGCGGGCTATCCCGATGCCAAGCGGGTATTTGATAAGTATTACCGCTCCCCCCAGGCGCAAAGGGTGTCGGGGACGGGGCTGGGGCTTTACCTGGTGCGCAGCCTGATTCAACTGCTCGGTGGCGATATCTACTACCAGCCCAAAGACGAGCAGATTTGCTTTGTGCTGCACATCCCCCTGCGTCTCCCACAGCACCAAGGTGTGGGCGGAGAGGATGCCAATTAATGCCGGTTAATGGCAATTAGATTCATTTGGATTAGGCACAGGGGCTAGCGCTAGGATTACCCCATGAGCCTAAACCTAACCCTTCATATTTTGGTAGTAGAAGACAATGACCCACTGCGCGAAGCCACGGTGGATTTTCTCAATGACCACGGTCACTATGCCGAGGGCTTGTCCTGCGCTGAGGAGCTGGCCGATACCCCCCTGCAAGCCGTGCCGGATTTGTACCTGATTGATGTCAATCTTCCCGGTGAAAGTGGTTTTGAGCTGGCTAGCCGCTTACGCGCTAGCCAGCCGCTGGCGGGCATTGTGATGATGACCGCCCGTGGGCAACTGGAAGACCGCTTAAACGGCTACCACCAGGGGGCGGATTTGTACCTGGTCAAACCGGTGGAGCAGGCCGAGCTGTTGGCCAGCATCCACAATTTGGGTCAGCGCATCAAAACCACCCAAACCAGCAGCACCACAGCGCCAGCACTGATCTTTTACGCCCAAACTGAGCGCTTGGAAGGCGTGGCAGGCGTATCTGCCTCCCTCACAACCACCGAGAGCCTGCTGCTGATTGCCTTTTGCCGTGCGGCTGGCCAGAAGTTGGAGCGCTGGCAAGTCATGCACCTGGTGGACCCTCAAGACCGTGGCCTGACGGCGGCCAATATGGAAATGCGCATTAGCGCCCTGCGCAAGAAGTTGGTGCAATGCGGCGCTAGCGAACCCACCATCCAAACCTTGCGCGGCTACGGCTACAAACTAAGCTGCGTGGTTGTGGTGCATTAACGCCTGGTGCATTAACGCCTAATCTAAAACCTGCTCTAAAAGCTGCGCTGTCTCAAACAGCGGCAGCCCCATGATGCCGCTGTAACTGCCTGCAATATGGGCAATATGCGCTGCCGCCCTGCCTTGCACGCCATAAGCTCCGGCCTTGCCCATAGGCTCACCACTCGCTACATAGGCGGCAATTTGCTGCTGCGTCATAGCGGCAAAGCGCACTTGAGAGCAGGAAAGCGCCGCCCACGACCGCCCCTGGGCATGAATGGCCACAGCAGTCAGCACTTGGTGCTCCTGCCCTGCCAGGCGGGTGAGGATGCGTTGGGCATCTTGCGCATCTTCGGGCTTACCCAGAATCTCCGCACCCAGCGCCACCGTGGTATCGGCGCACAGAAT
>JAHAYB010000370.1 GCA_018384835.1 Comamonas sp. | reverse complement strand
GTAGTTGGTTTGCTGATTAGCACTATCAGCGGTTTGTTGTATTACAACCAGCAAGTAGCGATGCAGGTGGAGCGCGAGACAGCCATTTATGACCAGCGTATTTTGAAGCGGTGCGCTGGCGTGCTGCCTCTGAGCTGGCAGTAACCCACTTCGTGGCGGCAAACATGAGCAATGAGCCTGCTGTTGCTGATGCCTTATCTAAGAAGCAAGTCCAATACTCTGCGCAATCGGGGCAGTTTCAAAAAGAGCTGGTAGCGGGGCTAACCCACCCGCAAGCCCGCCAGCAGTTAGAGGTGGTTGGCACACTGCGCAGCAAAACCCTGGCGGTTGTGAGCCGCATCAATGCTTTACGCGCTCAGGGCGATGATGCGCAGGCTCAGCACTTGGCCGCCGCAGAGCTAGAGCCTAGCGTTGCCGCATTGAGTGCAGCCCAGCAAGTGCTGGTTGACCTACAAACAACGCTGCGCAACCAAGTGGCGCAAGAAGGGGAGGCGGCACAGCGCAACGCCTTGTTCATCGGGGTGGCGCTGTTAATGATGGCGGTGGTGCTGGGGCTGCTACTAGCGCGGGCGCTGGTGCGCCAAATTACCCAGCCTTTAGACCGGGCGGTAGCGCTTACCAATACCATTGCAGAGGGTAATCTTACCGTCAGTGCCAACGATAACCGCCAAGATGAATTGGGGCATCTACTGCGTGCCATGGATGCTCTGGTGAGCACGATGCGCGATGTCGTCGGCCAGATACTCAGCGGCGTCAAATCCGTCTCTAGCGCTGCCGGCGAGATTGCTAGGGGCAATCAAGACCTCTCTGCGCGCACGGAGCAAACGGCTGCTAACTTGCAAGAGACAGCGGCCAGCATGGAGCAGTTGACCGCTACCGTTAGCCAATCTTCCGACACTGCCCGCCAGGCCAATCAACTGGCCAACACCGCTGTACAAGCTGCAACCCGTGGCGGTGAAGTGGTGCAGCAAGTGGTAGCGAGCATGGACTTGATTAACACTTCTAGCCGCAAAATCAGCGACATCATTGGGGTGATTGACTCGATTGCCTTTCAAACCAACATCTTGGCGTTAAATGCCGCAGCTGAGGCCAGCCGCGCCGGTGAACAAGGCCGTGGCTTTACCGTCGTGGCTAGCGAGGTGCGCACCCTAGCCGGGCGTACCGCAGAAGCGGCCAAGGAAATCAAGCAGCTTATTACTGCCAGCGTCAGCAGCGTTGATTCAGGAGCGCAGCAAGTGGCTCTAGCGGGTGAGACGATGCAAGAGATTGTCACCAGCGTGCGCCGCGTGACAGACCTTATTAGCGAGGTGACTGCCTCCAGCACCGAGCAGCGCGACGGTATCTCGCAAGTGAACCAAGCGGTCGCCAACTTAGACCAGATGACCCAGCAAAACGCCGCCTTGGTAGAGCAATCGAGCGCAGCCGCCAATGCGATGTACCACCAAGCGCAGCGCCTAGCGCAGGTGGTATCTATTTTTCAAATGGGGCAGGACGATGGCGGTGCAACGATGCCCGCTATGCGCTCTTAGAACGTGAACACGCTCTTAGCGTCAACACGTATTTCCACGTATTTCCACGCTGGGTCTTAAAGCCAGCGCTCAGGCTCAATCACCACCATGCCTTGCTGGCTAGAGAGGGTGATTTGCCCATCCTGCACCGTTGCCTGTAGCTGCATACTGCGCTGGGCGAGTGCGGCCAGTTGCCCCGCACTGTGCGCCGCAATGCACAGTACCGAGAGTTTGCGCTGGCGGGTTAGTTTGTTTTGGATGCCCTTCCACCACACATCAGCGGCTGCGCCGTAGGGGTAAATAAGCACTTGCTCGGACTGGTTGCAGGCTTTGGTGATGGGCTTTTCCTCGGGCTGACCCACTTCAATCCACAGCCGTTTTGTGCCGGTGAAGTCGGTGATGTGCACATCCGGGTCGTTAGGGTCGGATAAGCCGGTGCCAAAGGCCAGTGTGCCGTCGCCGTGGCACAGGGCTTGCAGTTGCCAGGCGTTCAGCGCGAGTGCCAGGAGGCGCACCATCATGCGCTCGTCGGTTTCGCTGGGGTGGCGTGCCAGGGTCAGGCTATGGTCTGCGTAGTAGTTGTGGTCAATATCAGCAATAGACAGTTGGGCTTTGAAGATGGTGGATTTAAGGCTCATACAAAAAGGGCGGGGGAGGAGAGGAGGGATGAACGAGGCGGTGGCCGCCAAGCATGGGGCTGGGCGGTTGTGCGTAGGCTAGGGACAAAGCAGGTATTTTGGCAGCTCTGGCCAAGCCGCAACTGGCAAGTAGGCGGGGTAAGCCAATGAGTGAGGTCGGCTGCGCGATTGAGCGCACTTATTCAAGCCTTTGGGCTTGTTTTTAGAATGGGTCTTATTTACCACTCGTTTACCCCTAGGTGGGCGCTATTGCCTACCGTTGCTGGATATTTTTTCTATGGCCCATTGCTCTTCCTCCCTTGTTTCTGATGATGCCCCGCGCCCTGCCAATCCCTTGCCCCCGCCGGGGGTGGCGGCTTTGCCGCCTGGGCAGGTGCTGGGGCTGATGCTGGGCGCTTGTCTGGTGTGGGCATTGGCCAGTTGGCTGGGCAGCGCCAATCTGGACCGCTACCACGACATGCTGGAAAACTACGCCTGGTCGCAGCCCCTGCTATTGGGTACGCACAAGCATCCGCCGTTTTTTGCCTGGGTCACGGGGGCGTGGTTTGCCATCTTCCCGCAAGCAGATTGGGCGTATCGCCTGCTGTCTTACACCAATGTGGCTGTGGGGCTGGGCGGGGTATGGGTGCTGGGGCGACGCTTGGGGCTGGGGGCTTTGGCTCCTTGGGGGGCGCTGCTGCTGCTATGGAGCATTCCCTACACCAGTCTGGCGGGTAAGTTCAACGCTAATACCCAGTTGTTGTCGCTCTGGCCCTGGGTGGCCGCGCTGATGCTAGTGAGCTGGCAAGAGCGCGGTCTGCGTGGCCTGCTCGCTAGCGTGGGGCTGGGGCTGGTGGCGGCGGCCAGTATGCTCAGTAAGTATTACAGCGGGGTGTT
>JAHAYB010000366.1 GCA_018384835.1 Comamonas sp. | reverse complement strand
CCGCAACTGATTCAGCAGGCCATGGATGGCGTGGCCGACATTGTGTGGACGCTGCCTGGCTACACCGCTGGCCGCTTCCCTTCTATGGAAGTGATGGAAATGCCCTTCCTGACCACCAGTGCCGAAAAAGGCAGCGTGGCCGCCTGGGAGGTGTACCAGGCGTATGGCAAGAAAGACTTCCCCGGCCTGAAAGCCTTGGCCTTTCACGTGCATGACCGTGGCCAGATTCACAACAACAAGCGCCCCATTACCAAAGTGGCAGATTTTCGCGGCCTGAAAATGCGTGCCCCCACGCGCCTGACCAACAAAATGATTGCCGCCCTGGGCGCAACCCCTGTGGCCATGCCCATGCCACAAACGCCGGATGCCGTCTCTAAAGGCGTGGTTGATGGCTATGTGCTGCCTTGGGAAGTGGTGCCCACCATGAAGCTGCACGAGATGACCAAGTACCACACCGAGGTCAGCAGCCCCGCACCTGCGCTGTACACCGCCTTGTTCTCCATCATGATGAACCAGGCCAAATACGATAGCCTGCCCGCCGACCTGAAAAAGGTCATTGACGACAACACCGGCCGCGACTTCTCTCAAGCCATTGGCAAGGTGTGGGACGAGTCCGAAGAGCGCTCGCGCAAGCCCGCGCTAGACCGTGGCAACCAGTTCAACACCCTCAGCCCCGAGGAGGTGGAGGAGTTCAGGAAAGTCACCGTCCGCGTAGCTGCTGAATGGATTAAGGAGGTGACTGCCAAAGGCTATGACGGCCAAGCCATGCTAGATATGGCCAAGCGCCTGTCGGCTGAATAAGGCGCACCGCCTACGCCTTGATTGCAACAGGCCCTCCTCTTTTCATCAGGAGGAGGGCTTTTTTTGTCCCTCTTGCTTGAAAAACTTGGAACACCACCATGGCCGAAGTATTTACCGCGCCCGAGGATGAGACCTCTGAGTCCAGCGCTCCCAAGGATGCACTGGGGCGATTTTTATTGGCTTGGTCCCAATTTTCCGCCCTGTGCGGAGTCGCCCTGCTGATTGCTATTTGCGCTCTATGTACCTGGAGCGTACTAGGTCGCGCCCTATTTAGCGCCCCCGTAATGGGAGATGTGGAGATTGTGCAAATCGTCTGCTCTTTGGCGATTGCCTCTTTCCTGCCCTACGCACAAATGAAGAACGCCCACGTGATTGTGGACTTTTTCACCCACGGTGCCAGCCCCCGCGTGCGCGGCTGGTTGGATATGCTGGCCTCTTTCCTTCTGGGGCTGCTGTCTGCCTGGCTGGCCTGGCGCAGCATGATGGGGATGCTCGATGCCTATAAGTACGGCGAAGCCTCCATGATTTTGGACTGGCCGCTGTGGTGGGCACACCTGACGATTACCCCCAGCTTTGCCTTGCTCACGCTCACGGCCTTCTACACCGCTTGGGTGCATCTGCGCACCCTGCTATACCCCCCCCACCAAGGAGCTCAAGCATGAGTGGAGTAACGATTGGGATGTTAATGGCCGCCCTGGTGCTGGTGCTGCTGGTGGTGCGCGTGCATATTGCCGCCTCCATGCTGCTAGCCGGTGGCATTGGCTATGCCTTAGTGGCGGGCGTGGAGCCGCTGTTTAACTATGCCAAGACCATGGCGTTTGCCCGCTATTCGGTGTACGACCTGTCAGTCGTGCCGCTGTTCTTGCTCATGGGCAACCTGGCCTCGCGTGGCGGCTTATCGCGGCGCTTGTTCCAGGCGACCAATGCTTTTTTAGGGCATTACCGGGGCGGCGTGGCCATGAGTGCCGTGGGCGCTTGTGCCGGCTTTGGCGCGATTTGTGGCTCTTCCCTGGCCACGGCGGCCACCATGGGGCAGGTGGCACTGCCTGAGCTGCGCCGCTACAACTACTCGCCCGCCCTGGCCACTGGGGCACTGGCAGCGGGGGGCACGATGGGGGTGTTGATTCCGCCCTCGGTGGTGCTGGTGATTTATGCCGTGCTGGCCGAGCAGAACGTGGCCTCGATGTTTATTGCCGCCATGCTGCCGGGCTTGCTGGCGCTGACCGGTTACATGATTGCCATCATGGTGTATGTGCGCGTCTCACCCAGCAGCGGCCCGGCCGCGCCACGCATGAACTGGGGTGAGCGCCTGAAAACCCTGCGCGAGGTCTGGCCCATCATGGCGGTATTTATCACGGTGATTGGCGGTATTTACGGCGGCATTTTTACGCCGACTGAGGCTGCTGCTATCGGCACCATGGCGACAGGTGCATTGGCGCTGTTCATGCGCGAGCTGACTTGGAAGGGCTTTTTGCAGGCGGCGTTTGATACCGCTTCTGCCACGGCCATGATTTTCCTGATTCTGCTGGGCGCAGACCTGCTCAACGCCTTCTTTGCCCTGTCGCAAATGCCCTCGGCAGCGGCGCAATGGGTGCTCAGTGCTGACTTATCGCCCATGCTGGTGCTGGTAGGCATTGTGCTGATTTACCTGGTGCTGGGCTGTGTGATGGATAGCCTGTCCATGCTGCTGCTGACCATCCCCATCTTCTTGCCCATTGTGCTGGGGCTGGACTTCTGGGGGCTGAACCAGACCGACAAAGCCATCTGGTTTGGCGTGCTGGCGCTGATGGTGGTGGAAATCGGCCTGATTACCCCGCCGGTGGGGATGAACCTATTCATCATCAACAGCCTGGCCAAAGATGTGCCGATGAAGGAAACCTACAAAGGCACGCTGCCCTTTATCGCCTCAGACCTGGTGCGCACAGTGATTTTGATGCTGGTTCCCGGCGTATCCCTGTGGCTGGTACACGCGCTGAATTAGCGCCTGCCCCCTTCGCTCTTTCCTTAATTTCCCCCCGTTTGCTGCAAACCTTCCCCTGGCTATTGAGCCGGGGGGCGGCTTTGCCCTGCAAGTTTTCTGCCCCTTCCCCTGCCTCTTTCACTTGTTTGGACTGCCCCATGCTTGCGCTTTACACCTACTTTCGCAGCTCTGCCGCCTATCGCGTGCGCATTGCCCTCAACCTCAAAGGCTTGGCCTACGACAGCCTGCCCATACACCTGGTTAAAGACGGTGGCCAGCACCGCAGCGCTGAGTACCGCGCCATCAACCCCCAGGCGCTGGTACCCAGCCTGCGCGATGGTGAGCACACGCTGACCCAGTCGCTGGCCATCATGGAGTATCTGGACGAAGCTTACCCCGACACCCCCGCCCTGCTACCGCGCAGCGCCTTAGAACGTGCCCGCGTCCGCGCCCTGGCGCAGGTGGTGGCTTGCGAAATCCACCCCATCAACAATCTGCGCGTGCTGCGCTACCTCAGCGATGACCTGGCCGTGACCGAGGCGCAAAAAACCGCCTGGTACCAGCATTGGGTGGCCGAGGGCTTGCAAGCGCTGGAAGCCATGCTGGCCAACCACCCCGCCACCGGCCAGTTCTGCCACGGCGAGCAGCCCGGCCTGGCCGATTGCTGCCTGATTCCGCAAGTGTTCAACGCCCAACGCTTTGGCTGCCCGCTGGATGCCTACCCCACGATTGGCCGCATTGTGCAAGCCTGTGCGCCATTACCCGCGTTTGCCCAGGCGGCTCCCGCAGCGCAGGCGGATGCGCAGTAACGGCGTGCTTACACTCTGCGCCCTATGTCTTCTACAGCCACTGCCACTTTGACCCCTAGCGAGCGCGTTGCCCATACCGCGCAGGCGGGCATCACCATCATTGTTCTGGCAGCGCTGCTAAGCATGCAGCCCATGAGCACCGATATGTACCTGCCCGCCCTGCCCGCCCTCACCCAGGCGCTGCATGGCACGGTGGCCGCTGGGCAGATGACCTTAAGCGCTTTGCTGCTGGCGTTTGGCTGCTCGCAACTGGTGTGGGGG
>JAHAYB010000362.1 GCA_018384835.1 Comamonas sp. | reverse complement strand
TGGATTAAAAACTGGGGTTTCTACGCTTTTGCTCAGTTTTCTCGGCAGCACCTAGTACTTGTACTGAATTCCTTTGTGCTCTTGAATGCTGCTTCAGGCTGCTTGCAGCCGTTCACCATACCCATAGCGAATGACTATTACTCGTGCAAACCAGACAAACCCTCATAGGACTTTTACCTAAAAATAGAGATTTATCTTATTTTGATAAAAATCACTTGATAGACTTGTTTAAGTCATCAAATCATTAATTTTTATTAAATGAATGTCATCCAAACCCTTGAAGTCAAATTCAGTCACTTTGGTTTTCATGTTCGTGATCTGGAAGGGATGGCGGCTTTTTACAAAGCCGTGCTGCAGTTCACTGAGACCGATCGCGGTGCCTTGGGTGCTATTCAGTTGATTTTTCTCAGCCGTGACCCCGATACACACCACCAGTTGGCACTTCTGACCGGCCGCCCTGCCGACGCGCAGGCATTTAATCCGATCAACCAAATTTCCTTCCAAGTTCCTGACATGGCCAATTTGCGTCAGGTGTACCAACGAGCATTGGCTGCGGGAGCCACCGATATGCAGGCAACCACCCACGGTAATGCTGTTTCTTTGTACTTCCGCGACCCTGAAGGTAACCGCATCGAGGTATTCATGGACACCCCCTGGTACTGCTACCAGCCTTTGCGTGAATCCATCGATTTTGACACCAGCGATGAGCAAGTGATGGCGCAAGCCGAAGCCATCGCCAAACGCACACCCCGCTTTATGCCGCGCGCCGAATGGCGTGCGCAGATGCAAGCACGCATGAACCGCGACCAAGGTCGTACCGCTTAAGCATTTTTTGCGCATCGCGCAGCACACCCTACCTTGAACCACAGAGGACAGCATGAAACTTATTAGCTTTGAACACCAAGGCCGCGCCACTTACGGAGCCGTTGTTGGCAATGACGTTTGGGACTTAGGCCAAGCACTTGGCACACAAGCGCCTGACCTGAAAAGCCTTATTGCAAAAAACTTACAAGCAACTGCGGCACAGGTCGTGGCCTCTCAGCCATCTACCTTGAAGTTTGACCAACTGACGTTGCTACCCGTGGTGCCTAACCCCGGGAAGATTTTGTGCATTGGTTTGAACTACGGCGAACATGTCCGAGAAACAGGTAAAACCATCACAGAAAGTCCTGTGATCTTTATGCGCTTGAATGAATCCCAAGTCGCCCACGGCCAAGACATCGTGCGACCACCGGAGTCCCATCGCCTCGACTACGAAGGTGAAATTGCAATCGTTATTGGCAAGGGTGGTCGTCGTATCAGCGAGGCTGATTCCTGGGATCATATTGCTGGCTACTCTTGCTACAACGACGGCAGTATTCGGGACTGGCAAGTGGCTACCTCGCAGTGGGGCCCCGGCAAGAACTTCTGGCGCACTGGTGGTTTTGGTCCCTGGATGGTGACTTCTGATGAAATCGCACCTAACCAGAACATGACATTAACCACCCGCTTGAACGGCCAGGTCATGCAACAGGCAACCACGGACATGATGATTCACAGCATCCCCCGGCAAATTGCGTATATCTCCACATTTATCCCATTGGAAGCTGGCGATGTGATTGTGACAGGCACCCCAGGTGGCGTTGGCAACAAGCGCACACCTCCAGTATTTATGCAACCCGGCGATGTGGTTGAAATTGAAGTGGATGCCGTAGGCGTTTTGCGCAACGGTATTCGCGACGAGTAATACCAAATCTCAGAGAAACCAGATTTAAGAAAAATTTGGTTTCCCCTCAATGAAAGATAGTGAAAAACTGCACGGAGGAGACATGAAAAAATATTTATCTTTAGCTCAGGTTTGGAATAAATCCGGGTTTTTAGTGGGTGCTGCTTTTGGATGCTTAGTTTTCAATGCGAATGCAGATGCATCTTATCCATCGCATCCAGTTCAACTGCTTGTCCCATTTGCACCAGGAGGTGGTTTGGATTTAAATGCGAGAAGGTTTGC
Source organism: Comamonas sp. (assembly GCA_018384835.1). Lineage (GTDB taxonomy): Bacteria > Pseudomonadota > Gammaproteobacteria > Burkholderiales > Burkholderiaceae_C > Comamonas. The sequence continues at coordinate 1,471 of JAHAYB010000362.1, read as the reverse complement.
ACAGGAATTCTCAGAACAACTAGGACAAACCGTAGTGGTCACGAACCGAGATGGTGCAGCCGGCACTATAGGTATGCAGCAATTAGCTCGATCGACGCCAGATGGCTACAACCTAGCGTTTAGTCCTGCTGTGCCTTTGACTAGTGAGCCTCATCGCATCGCAAAGCTTCCTTACAAGCTGGAAGATTTTCAGCCGGTTTGCCAAGTTTTTGATAATATTTTCGGCGTTGTGGTGCACAAAAAATCTGCTGATAAAAGCATCAGTGAGTTACTCGCACATGCCAAAAAATCACCGAATGGTGTTAGCTATGGCACGTCAGGCACAGGCTCCATTCCCCATTTGGCAATTGCTGATGTAGAAGCCAATACAGGCACGGCATTCAACCATGTCCCTTACAAGGGAGATGGCCCTATGCTTCAAGATTTACTTGCAGAGCGATTAGGGTTTGGCGCCATGCTTGCTAGCTCTGCGACTGCACATATCAATAGCGGAAATCTGAAACTCATAGCCGTTTTTTCAAAAAAACGGCACCCCGCATTTCCCGATATTCCAACCTTGATGGAGCTTGGAATCCCTGTAGAGCAACCAAGTTTTGGCGGCGTGTTTGCACCCAAAAATACACCTAACGCTGTATCGCAGCGTATTGAAAAAGCATGCCAAGAGGCCACAAAAAGTGTGAGTTATCAGCAGTGGGCTAGCCAAAACAATCAAGTGCTTGACTACCAAAGTGCTAGTGATTTTCAAAGCCGCCTCTTGCGTGACTTTGATCTCAAGAAAAACACGCTTCAACGCTTGTCGCTAACAAACTAACTGCTATGACACAACTGCATATCATCACTGCATCCACACGACCAGGCCGTGTGGGACCTGCTGTATCAGCGTGGCTAGAAGCTCTTTGCGCACCCTTGCCAAGTATTAATGCTCGTGTGCTTGATTTGGCTGACTACGATCTTCCCATTTTTAATGAGCCCAAGCATCCAAGACTTGGTCAATATGAGCACAACATTACACGTCGATGGGCGAGTGACATTGCCAGTGCAGATGCATTTGTCTTTGTAATGCCCGAATACGACCATATGCCACCCGCATCTCTCATCAATGCGATCACTTACCTATCTAAAGAGTGGCAGTACAAGCCTGCAGGGCTCGTCAGCTATGGTGGGTTATCTGCGGGTCTACGTGCAGCACAGGCTCTCAAACCTATGCTAATGGGGCTAAAAATCGTTCCCTTAGTTGAGTCTGTCGCAATACCAATGATTGCGGATAAGGTTTCCAACGGGAGCCTTGAAAGCACACCGCTATTAGAGCAAGCGGCAGAACTAATGCTGACGGAACTTCACCGCTGGTCTGGTGCTTTGAAAACACTGCGTTAAGGAGCCTCTGCATAAATCCCAAACACATGTGCTTGCACATGTGTGCCGGGTGCGGCAGCATCTGGGCCCATGCAGCAATCTGATCTCGGCCTGAATC
>JAHAYB010000358.1 GCA_018384835.1 Comamonas sp. | reverse complement strand
ATGCATTACAAAAAAATTTCTCAATGCAAAAACCGATTTCTCTTGGCAAAATGCTTTTTCCACACTGTATTAGACAACCTTTCACAATGCGAAATTGGATTTTGATGCAATGAAATATGCTGATGATCAATGGGCACCCGCGCTGGAGCCCTAGATGTGCAGCGCATGTGCAGATATCACCATTCCATCTTCATCGGCATACAGCCAGTCCCCAGGGCGAACTTTCACTCCAGCGATGTCTACAACAACATCCGCCAGCCCTTCGCCGCGCTTTTCCGTAGGCATAGGCATCAAAGCAAGCGCAGCAATGCCTACAGCAGCCGTGCGCAGTTCCGCTGCATCACGCACACAACCAAAAACCAAAATCCCTACCCAACCGTTGCGAGCGGCTGCAGCAGCCAAATTCCCGCCCACCAATGCTTTGCGCAAAGATCCGCCACCGTCAACCACCAAAACGCGGCCTTCTCCTGAGGAATCCACGGCTTGCTTCACAAGAGTGTTATCTTCAAAACACTTCACGGTAACAACGGGCCCTGCAAAATGGGAGCGCCCACCAAAGTGCTGGAATACTGGAGGCAGCACACGAAATTCGCCGCTGTCGTCGTTCTTGTGTGCATCGCATAAATCACAAGTTTGGAAAGTAATAGCCACCAAGCATCTCCATTTTTTGTTGATACAAATCCAGAGGCCTCGCCGATGGATGCAGTGGCACATCCTCCCATTGAGCTGGCAGATTACAAAGCAGACGTGCAGTTTTTGCGGCTTTACGTGCTCTCCTGCAACAAAAGAGGTGAAAAAACTAGTTCGCCCGCTTGGAAAGGCGAAATTTTCCCATTAGCATCTGGCACAACCAGTTCTAGACAGATGCACACCCGTCATCAGCGCTGGCACAACTCATCCCAAAAAGGAAAGCAAAAAATGGCAACTGCAAAGAAGGCAACTGCTGCAACCGCAGCTCCCGCGAAAAAGCGCACTCCTAACGCCGCCTTCATGAAACCCCTGACACCCAGCGCTGCTTTGGCCGCTGTGGTGGGCAAGGACCCCCTGCCCCGCACTGAAATCATCAGCAAACTGTGGGTCTACATCAAGGCCAACAACCTGCAAGACGCTTCCAACAAGCGCATGATCAACGCAGACGCTAAGCTCAAAGAAGTGTTTGGCAAGCCCCAAGTTTCGATGTTCGAAATGGCTGGCCTGATTGGCAAACACGTTAGCTAATTGGTGCTCGCACCCATAAGAAACCGGCTTAGGCCGGTTTTTTTATTGCCATCAATCAGAACGTCTGGATACGGGTTTGACCTGACTGCAAGAAAGTCTTTGCAAATGCGATGAATTCGCATTTATAATTCTTTCCATCACATCAATAGCCAGCCACAACTGTTTGCAGCCATGATCGTTTGTGTATGCCACCGAGTATCAGACCGCGAGATCGCGCGCCACGCGCATGCGGGCATGAGTTTCGACGAAATCCAATTTGAGCTGGGTGTCGCTACGCAATGCGGTCGCTGTGAAACCTGTGCACGCGATGTGGTGGACAAGTGCTGCTCCAAAGGCACCACAGCCGCCATCCACAACGAAGTTGCCACCCAACCAGTTCAGCTTGCCACCCCTATTTTGGAGAGCAAAGCATGGCATTCTTCTCAACCGTTGCAGGCAGCCTGATTTTGGTTTTAGGCTGCTCATGGTGGATCTTCCGCAAGTAGTTCCCGTGCGTTGCGCACTGGCGTACGATAGATTTCCTCCACCGTTGCACTAGCCTTCAAGGCTGGCCATACCGGCTGTTTCAGCCGGTTTTTTGATCCTATGTCTTCTTCCGAACAACTTGCCCCTGCCGGTGCTCTAGGCCACAAAGCCATGATTACCGGGGTGGTAGTAGCGCTCCACGCTGCTGGCATCTGGGCTTTGCAAAGCGGCATGAGCCGCCCGCCAGAGCCCCAAATTATTGCTGCAGAAGTGATCGCGCAGTTCATCGCCCCACCTGCGCCAGAGCCACCTGCACCTGCTCCAGCAGCGCCGCCAACACCTGCTCCCCCCAAGCCACAGCCCAAACCAGAGCCCGTTAAGCCCCAACCAGCTCCCAAACCTGTGCAAAAAGCACCGCTTTTGCCCCAAGCGATTGCAGACCCCACCCCTGCACCCAATGCACCGACAGGTACGCTCGACAGTGCGCCCGCGCCAGTGGCCGATGCAACACCACCCGCGCCAGCAGCCCCTCCTGAGCCGCCCAGCGCGCCAGCCCAGCCTTCCGGCGCTGCCGTGCAGTTGCCTTCCAGCAACGCGGCCTATTTGAACAATCCGCGCCCCAGCTACCCTTCCATCAGCCGCCGCATGGGTGAGCAAGGCAAGGTATTGCTGCGCGTGCTGGTCGACGAAAACGGGTTGCCCCAGCAAATCGAAATCAAGCAATCCAGCGGTTTTGACCGCCTGGACAAAGCAGCGCTGGCCTCGGTGCAGCGCTGGCGCTTTGTGCCCGGTAAACGCAACGGTGTTCCTGAAGCCATGTGGAACATCGTGCCCGTCAACTTCGTTCTCGAATAAACAGTCATCTCAGGAGTTTTCATGGAATCCCAATTCGGCATTGCCCACGTCTGGGCGCAAGGCGACTTTGTCACGCGCAGTGTGGC
>JAHAYB010000346.1 GCA_018384835.1 Comamonas sp. | reverse complement strand
ATGGAAACCTTCCAGAAAATTTACCGCCCGGAAATCTACAACGCCAACACCGCTGCCGGAAAAATCTACCGCCCCAGCCTGCAACACCAGGACTACTCGGTCACGCAAATCGTCTATGACCGCGAAGAACGCAGCCAACTGGCCATCCAGCAGGGGCGCTTTGCCGAGGCGCACTTCATCAAGCCCTACAAAAACGTGCTGGAGCAATGGGCGGCCAACTTCGCGCATTAAGGCGAGTATTCAGCCAAGGTGGCGCAAGCCATGTACCCACCATTTTTATAAAAAGGAAACCCTCTTATGTTTGAAACCTCTATCGCTGGCAGTCTGCCCAAGCCCGGTTGGCTGGCTGAAACCAACAAACTCTGGCCGCAATGGCAGGCCGAGGGCGACGCGCTGCTGCAAGCCAAGGCCGATGCCACCCTGCTATGGATTAAGGCGCAAGAAGACGCGGGGCTGGACATCGTGTGCGACGGCGAGCAATCGCGCCAGCACTTTGTGCATGGCTTTTTGGAGCAGGTCGAAGGCATTGACTTTGACAACAAGGTGACGATGGGCATACGCAACAACCGCTATGACGCAATGGTTCCGCAGGTAGTTGCCCCCCTGCGCCTGAAAGGCCGCGTCCATGCCTTTGAGGCACAACTGGCACGCGCCCACACCAAAAAGAGGCTGAAATTCACCCTGCCCGGCCCCATGACCATCGTCGATACCGTGGCCGACAACTTCTATGGCGACAAGGTCAAAATGGCGCTGGCCTTTGCCGAGCTGCTCAACCAAGAAGCCCTGGCGCTACAGGCCGACGGGGTGGACATCATCCAGTTTGATGAACCTGCCTTCAACGTCTATATGAAAGAAGCCGCCGACTGGGGTGTGCAAGCGCTAGAGCGTGCAGTGCAGGGGCTGACTTGCACCACGGCTGTGCATATCTGCTACGGCTATGGCATCAAAGCCAATACCGATTGGAAAAGCACCCTGGGCCACGAATGGCGGCAATATGAAGAAGTCTTCCCCGCCCTGGCGCGTAGCAGCATTGACCAGGTGAGCCTGGAGTGCATCAACTCCCACGTACCGCCTGAGCTGATGAAGCTGCTGGTCAATAAAGATGTGCTGGTCGGCGTGATTGATGTCGCCACCGACGTGGTGGAAACCCCCGAGCAAGTGGCCGACACCATTGCCACCGCCCTGCAATTTGTGCCCCAGGAGCGCCTCTTCCCCTGCACCAACTGCGGCATGGCTCCTATGGGCAGAAACGTAGCGTGGCAAAAACTGCGAGCGCTGGCAGAAGGGACTAAGCTGGCTAAGGAGCGGTTGGGGCAAAGGTAAGGCTGAGTTAAGCAGCCCTTCCATCTCCTGAGCACCCGAGAGGCTATAAAAGTACCAGTTTGGGACTAAAATTTTCTAATGCACATCGTCTCTCGGGCCATCTTGGCAGCTTTTTTCAATAAGCCTGAATATGCCGACTCACGCGCCGCAATAGATGCTTGGTTCACCATTGCTCAGAAAGCACAGTGGCGCAGCCCAGCAGACGTAAAAACGCAGTTTGGCAATGCCAGTATCGTGGGCAACAACCGCATAGTGTTCAATATCAAAGGCAACGACTACCGGCTTATTGTTGCCTTTGCCTACAAAATGCAGTGGGCTTACATAAAATTCATTGGCACACACAAGCAGTACGATGCCGTTGATGCAGCAACCGTTGACCAAACCCAATAAAAAAAGGAGCAACCATGCAAATCCGCCCTATTCGTACCAAAGAGGATTACAAGGCTATGCTGGCGGCTGTCAGCGCATTGGTTGACCTTGACCCCGAACCCAACACCCCCGAAGGTGAGCAGCTTGAGGTACTGGGTTTGCTACTGGAAGCCTATGAGGCCAAGCATTACCCGATTGCGCCGCCCTCCCCCATTGAGGCCATCAAGTTCTATATGGAGCAGCAAAGCCTGACTGTTGCGGACTTGGAGCCTTATATCGGCCCTAAAAATCGTGTGTATGAAGTGCTGAAAGGTAGTAGGCCACTCACCTTAAAAATGATTCGCCGTCTGATGACACTCGGCATTCCGGCAGAAATCCTGGTAGGAACGCCCGAGCCTGTCGGCTTTTAGGCAGATAGCCGCCCCTCTTCACCCACCCCACCCAGCGTCGCCCAGCGCCACAGCCCCCCATAGGCCACAGCGGTAGCAGGCCACTGCTCGGCGTTGGCTGGATAAGCCACCCCCTGCGCCAACAACTGCGCAGCGCGTATCACCCCCGCATGGGTCATCCAGAGGGTGATGCCCGGCGGCGGCTGGGCTGCCCAGTCTTGCCAAGCCTGACGCACACGCTGCATGACGGTGGCTACGCTCTCTGCGCCGGGGGCGGGGGGCTGGTGGGCAAAATCTGCCATCCAGGGGGCAAAGTCGGCGGCGGATAGGCTGCTCCACAAACGCCCTTCCCAAGTGCCGAAATCCATCTCGCGCAGGCGTGGGTCGGTGTGTAGTGTGGCGCTGGGGTGTAAGGCTTGCAGGGCTTGCGCTAGCTGCTGGCAGCGCCCCAAGGGGGAAGCGTAGAGGTGCAGCGCTAGAGGCTGCTGCCATTGCTGTAACTGCGCTAGGGCGGCTTGGGCTGCCTGGGCGGTGGCAGTTGGGCAGGCAGGCCAGTCGCTTGCGCCATAGCAGCGCCCCTGTGCCTGGGGCACGATGGCATGGCGTAGTAGCCACAGGCTGGGCGCGTTACTGTTGATATCTCCGTTGATATGGATGTTTATTGCGGCCATTGCAACACCAGCCCCAAGTACAAGGCCAGCTCGCACACCTGCTGCACAGCGCCCAGGGTGTCGCCCGTAAAGCCTTGCAGACGGCGCTGCAATAGCGCCCGCACCCGCCACAAGGCCAGCGCCCACAACAGCAGCGCCATCGCCGCACTGCCCCAGCCAATTACCAGCGCCCACAACAAGGGCGCAGGCACTGCCCAGCAGTAGGCCAGCCGAAAGTGTGCCGCCGACAAGGTTTGCGCCAACGGCTTGGCTTTGGCGGCATCGGTATCACGCACATAGGGCAGGCTGCGCATCACTACCAAGGGCGCAAGTCGGGAAAACGCATGTGCTCCAGCCACACCCACCAGTAGCGCCAGTGCCCCCTGTTCAGCCAATAACACCAACAAACCCAGCCTGAGTAGCAGCGCCAGCATCAAGCTAATGCTGCCGTAACTGCCCAAGCGCGAATCTTTCATGATGGCCAAGGCTTGGCTGGCTTGGGCGCTGCCACCCAAGCCGTCAGCCATATCGGCCAGGCCGTCTTCGTGAAAAGCCCCGGTTAGCCACGCGCTGGCGGCAATGGCGACTACTGCTGCCAACCATAGCCCTGCGCCAGTGCTAGGCAGCAGGGCAGACAAACCCAGCAACCACAGCACCACCCAAGCGCCCACCACCCAGCCCACCGCCGGAAAGTAGGCCGAGCTGGCATTGAGCATGGCCGGGCTGTAACCCACCCATTCGGCCAGACGGCCAGTGACGGGGATACGCGTTAAAAACTGCACGGCCAGCAGAAAGTGGCGCAGCCCCTGGGCGCAGCGCTGCATATCACACCGCCTTGTTAGCGACACCGGCGCTGTCAAAGCTGGCGACCTCGCGCAGCAGGCGGCAGGCAGATTCGAGCAGCGGCCAGACCAGGGCTGCGCCACTGCCTTCGCCCACGCGCAGATTAAGCTGCAATAGAGCTTGTGCGCCCAGCAGTTGCAGCAAAGGGGCGTGGCCGCGCTCATCCGAGCAATGGGCGAACACGCAGCGCTGCAAGCAGTGCGGGGCTAGGCGGCTAGCCACCAGCACGGCAGCGCTGGCGATAAAGCCATCCACCACAATCAGCCGCCGCTCATGCGCGGCTTGCAACACGCTGCCGACCATGGTAGCAATTTCTAGGCCACCCAAGGCAGCCAGCGCCGCAAAAGGGCTGGTGGCCGCCTCATGTAGCGCCAAAGCTTGCGCCAATACAGCGTCTTTGTGTGCTTGGCCTTGGGCATCCAGCCCCGTGCCTGCCCCCACGACGGTTTGCAACGGCAGACCCGCCAGCCGTGCCACCAGCAAAGCGGCGGCGCTGGTATTGCCTATGCCCATTTCACCCAACAAGATGGCATTGCCGGGCAGGCTTTGCACCAGGGCAGCACCTTGGTGCAGGGCTTGGGCGCATTGTGCTGCCGTCATGGCGGGGGCTTGGCTGCTATCGGCACTGCCCCAGGCCACTTTGCGCAGCAGCAGGCCGGGGGCGGGGTCAAACGTGTGGCAGACACCGCAATCCACCACCGTCTGGGCAATGCCATGCTGACGCGCTAGCACCGACACCGTTGCCCCACCGGCCAAGAAGTTGCCCACCATCTGCGCCGTGACTTCCGGCGGGTAGGCCGATACGCCTTGGCGGGCAATGCCGTGGTCTGCCGCAAATACC
>JAHAYB010000340.1 GCA_018384835.1 Comamonas sp. | reverse complement strand
TTCCCCATGATGGTGCGCGACTTCCAAGCCATCGTTGGGCGCGAAGCACGCCAGCAATTCCAAGACAAGCACGGCAAGCTGCCCGATTACGCCGTGGCCTGCGTGGGCGGTGGCAGCAATGCCATGGGGCTATTCACCGCCTTCTTGGACGATGCCGCCGTCAAGCTCGTAGGCGTGGAGCCAGCAGGTGAAGGCACGGACAAACCCGGTCGCCACGCCGCCACCCTGACCATGGGCAAGCCTGGCGAAATCCACGGCATGAAATGCTATGTGCTGGAAGATGCACCCGGCGTACCTGCCGCCGTACACAGCATTGCCTCGGGGCTGGACTACCCCGGCATTGGCCCCCAGCACAGCTACCTCAAAGATATTGGCCGCGTGCAATACGAAGCCGCCAACGACAAGGAAACGCTGGATGCCTTTATCCAACTCTCGCGGGTGGAAGGCATTATTCCTGCGCTGGAAAGTGCCCACGCTGTGGCTTGGGCCATGCGCGTTGCGCCTACTTTGCCCAAGGACTGCAATATCTTGGTGAACCTCTCAGGGCGCGGCGATAAAGATGCGGACTACGTGGCTCAAGTCCTTGGCTTATAAAAATAATAGAAACCATCGAACAAAACGCCTCAGCCTTCGCAGCTTTGCTGCATTCCTGCTGATTCAAACCCTAGCGGCGGCCTTAGTGGCTGGCCGCTATTTGGCGTTTTTACCGGCTTGGCCGCAGGATTGGCTAGGGCAGGCGTTTATCCCTTTGGCGACGTTCGCGCAGATGGCGCTGCTGTCGCTAGTGGTGGGCGCGGCTGCTTTGCCGGTTCTGCTGCTGCCCAAGCGCTGGGCGCAGGCGGTGCTGGCGCTGATGGCGGCCTTGGCTTTGGCGGCACTGTGGGTGGATACCTTGGTATTTGCCCAATACCGCTTTCATATCAGCGCGGTGATGCTGGAATTGCTGCTGGCCGGTCAGGTGATTGAGTTTTCCCCGCGCATGTGGTTGACAGTGGGCGGGGCGCTGCTGGGGCTATGGGCATTGCAATGGCTGCTCTTGGCGCTGCTCGATAGGCTGAGAGGCAGAATGCCCACGCTGCACGGCTTTTTCTCTGGCAGCGTGAAAGCCTTCGCCGCTGTTTTTGTGTGCAGCCTGCTGTTGAGTCACTTTATGCACATCTGGGCGGCGGCGCACGCCTACCAAAGCGTGACTCAACTCAAGCGTTATTTGCCGCTGTTTTATCCAGCTACGTCCAATAGCACCATGCGTAAGCTCGGCTGGATTGATGAACAAGCGCTAGAGCGCCAACGCCTACTCACAGCGCAGCAATCCCGCGCTTCTGACTTGCGTTATCCACGCCAGCCTCTGCAAACCAGCCCTGTGGCGCAGCCGCCGAATATCTTGTTTTTGGTGATTGATTCTTGGCGCTACGACAGCTTTAACGCCGAGGTCTCACCTCATCTTTGGCGCTTTGCCCAGAGGGGGATGCGTCTGGAGCAGCACCTATCTAGCGGCAACGCTACGCGCACCGGCATTTTTGGCCTGTTCTACAGCTTGCCCGGAACCTATTGGCACAGCGTGCTCGACAACCGCGCCAGCCCCGTGCTGCTCGACCGCCTGCAAGCGCTGGATTACGACATGGGCATTTTTGCCTCGGCGCAATTGCGAAACCCCGAGTTTGACCAAACCGTCTTCTCGAATATCGAGCATCTGCGTGTGGAGTCTCCGGGCAAAACCACCGTGCAGCGCGACTTGGCAATCACGCGGGAATGGCTGGAGTGGTTCAAGCAGCGCAACAACCCAGAGCAGCCATTTTTCTCTTTCTTGTTTTACGACTCGCCGCACAACTACGAACTGCCGCCCGATTACCCGGCTGTTTTTCAGCCCATGCTTAAAGAGGTCAACTACCTAGAGCGCCAACCCAGCACCGACCCGCTGCCGTGGTTCAACCGCTACAGAACCAGTGTGCATTTTGTCGATAGCTTGGCTGCCCAAATCCTGCAAGCGCTGGAGGACAGCGGCAAGCTAGAAAACACCCTCGTACTGATTACCGGCGACCACGGCGAGGAGTTCAACGACAACGGTCTGAACTACTGGGGGCACAACAGCAATTTTTCTTATCCACAGGTGCATGTGCCGATGGCGCTGGTCGGTGTGGGGATTGATAACGTTGATGGCAATGGCTACTCTCCTTGGGGCGATAAGCTGACCAGTCACGCCGACATCGTGCCCACCCTGATGCGTAACTATCTAGGCGTACACAACCCTCTGGAAGATTACGCTACGGGCTTGGATTTACTGGCCGCGCCGCAATCGCGCCCTTGGCTGCTCAGTGCGGGCTATAGCCAATACGCCTTGGTCACGCCTGAAAACATTGTGGAAATAGGCGCTCTCGGGCAATACACCCACGTTGACCGGCGCTATCGCCCGCTCAAAGCCGCGCCGCCTTGGGCGCATGTGCAGCAGGCGATGGAGCAATTGCGCTGGTTTCAGGCCAGCAACCCACCCGCCGCAGGTACACCATGAATGCTCATACCCTTTCTGACACCGCCCCTGACTGGATGGCGCAAGCCCTGGCACTAGCTGCCCAGGCGCTGCACCTCTCTAACCCCAACCCCCGTGTGGGCTGTGTGCTGGTCAGTGCCCAGGGGCAGTTGCTAGGCCAAGGCTTTACCCAGCAGGCCGGAGGCGCACATGCCGAGGTCATGGCCTTGCGCGATGCCACCGCCCTAGGCCATAGCACCCAAGGGGCGACGGCCTATGTCACGCTAGAACCCTGCTCCCACCACGGGCGCACGGGGCCTTGCTGCCAGGCGCTGGCCGATGCAGGCATTGCCCGCTTGGTCTGCGCCGTGGGCGACCCGAACCCGCAAGTCAGCGGCCAGGGCTTGGCGCATTTACGCGCTGCCGGCGTGCAAGTGCAATTGCTGCCGCCCGATAGCGCCCATGCCCAAGCCGCACAGGAGCTGAATGTGGGCTTTTTCAAGCGGATGCAAACCGGCCTGCCCTGGGTGCGCATGAAAGCGGCCAGCTCTTTAGACGGAGCCACCGCCCTGCACAACGGCATCAGCCAATGGATTACCAGCCCAGAGGCGCGTAGCGATGGCCACGCCTGGCGTGCCCGCGCCTGCACGGTGCTGACCGGCATGGGCACCATCTTGGCAGACAACCCCCAGCTCAACGTCCGCGCCTTGGCCACCCCTCGCCAGCCGCGTGTGGCGGTGGTCGATAGCCGGCTGCGTATGCCGCTCAATGCCGCCGTCTTGCAAGCCCCCGCTGGTTGCTGGATTTACACCAGCGCCTATAGCTATAGCCATGGCCACAGCGGCCAAGCTGCTCAGGTACAAGCCTTGCAAGCGCAAGGCCCAGCGGTGCAAGTCATCCCCCTGCCCTGCACGGCCAGCGGCCATCTTTCCCTACCCGCCCTGCTACAAGACTTGGGCCAGCGCGATGGTGGTAGCAATGAAGTGCATCTGGAAGCTGGCGCTGAGTTGAACGGCGCTTTCCTAGCGCAAGGCTTGGTCGATGAGCTGCTGCTTTACCTTGCCCCGGCGCTCTTGGGTCAGGGCGGCAAGGGCATTGCCGATTGGGGACCGCTCGATAGCTTGGAACAAGCCCAGCGCCTGCACTGGCACAGCATCACCCCTATTGGGGCAGACTTGCGCCTGCTGGCACGGGTTGGCAACCACCCAAAGCCGGTTCGTTACCAAGATGTGCGAAAAGCCCCGTCCTTGATGGCGGGGCTGGATAGCGCGGATGCCAAAGGTATCCTAAAACGACAGTATATTCACTGACACCTATGCAACTGCGCCAAGCCTTCAAATACGAACTGATACCCAACGGCCAGCAGCAGCGCCAAATGCGCCGCTTTGCTGGTTCG
>JAHAYB010000329.1 GCA_018384835.1 Comamonas sp. | reverse complement strand
CACACCTATATCGCCTATGGCCCCTTGGCGGCAGGCGCAACGCTAATGGTGTTTGAAGGCGTGCGGACTTACCCCAATGCAGGGGGCATCTGGCATATGATTGAGCGCCAGAAGTGCAGTTTCTTCTAGACCGCAGCGACGGCCATTCGCTCGCTGATTAAGGCTTCTGAAGCAGACGAAAAAGTCCATCCCAACGCCTCTGACCTGTCCAGCCTGCGTATTCTTGGCTCGGTGGGCGAGCCTATCAACCCCGAAGCGTGGATGTGGTACTACAAAAACGTGGGTAAAGAGCGTTGCCCCATCGTGGATACCTTCTGGCAGACCGAAAACGGCGCACACATGATTACCCCGCTGCCCGGTGCAACCCCACTGGTTCCCGGCTCCTGCACCCTGCCCCTGCCCGGCATTACCGCCGCGATTGTGGACGAGGTGGGTAACAACCTTCCCAACGGTTCGGGCGGTGCTTTGGTGATTCAGCGTCCTTGGCCTTCGATGATTCGCAATATCTGGGGCGACCCTGAGCGCTTCAAACAAAGCTACTTTCCCGCTGAGTTGGGCGGCAAAACCTACCTGGCAGGCGACGGCGCAGTGCGTGATGCCACTACCGGTTACTTCCGCATTACAGGCCGTATTGACGACGTGCTGAACGTTTCCGGCCACCGCATGGGCACGATGGAAATCGAATCCGCCTTGGTTGCCAAAACCGACTTGGTAGCCGAAGCCGCCGTCGTAGGCCGCCCCGATGACCTGACTGGCGAAGCCATCTGCGCCTTTGTGGTCTTGAAGCGCCCCGTGCCCACCGGCGACGAGGCCAAAGCCATCGCCAAAGAGCTGCGCGACTGGGTGGCCAAAGAAATTGGCCCCATTGCCAAGCCCAAAGACATCCGCTTTGGCGAGAACCTGCCCAAAACCCGCTCCGGCAAAATCATGCGCCGCCTGCTGCGCTCGCTGGCCAAGGGTGAGGAAATTACCCAAGACACCAGCACGCTGGAAAACCCCGCTATCCTGGATCAGTTGACGCAAAACAACTAAGCGCCTAGAGCGCCATCCCCGCAATTACTCCCCGCGCTATAAAGCGCGGGTGGTTCTAAAGCCACCTGCCACCTGTGTTGTGCAGGTGGCTTTTTTATTCGGAGGCGCTACTAGGGGGCTAGGGGGCAGTAAAAATGGTGCCCGTGAGGTAGCTACCCGCTTGAATGCCCTTGGCGGCAAACCAGCCTTGGTGCATCTCTAGTACAAAGCGCACAGGCTCGCTAGAGCAGTGCGAGCGCTCATCGAGCGGCTGCATATCCGCTAAGTTGACGATGCGGCCATCGTCGGCCACAAAGGCGGCGGTCAGTGGCAGCAGGGTGTTCTTCATCCAAAAGCACTGCACGCCAGGCTGCGCGAAGGCGAACAACATGCCCTCATGAGCGGGCATTTGCTGGCGGTGCATCAGGCCAATCTGGCGCTCATGGGGGCGGCTGGCTAGTTGGGCATCAATACGGTACATGCCTGCACGCAGCGCCAGGCGGGGCAGCCCAAGCTGGGGCTGGCCGGGGGCTGGAGCAGGGGTAGCCGTTGTGCTGGCCTGCGCACGGGCAGGGGGGCTGTGCAGTGCGCTCGATAGCAGTACGCTAGCCAAGAACAGTAAAGGAGCGGCGATGCCGGTGCGCGAAGGCCGAGCAAGGCGGCGCATAGAAGGAAAAAGCGATAGGGAAGGAGAAGGACGCATAGGACGCATATCCTTTAGGGCTGCAAGCTCAGGCAATACACGGGGGGCGGCTGGATGGGGGCGGTGTGCCCTTCTTGGGTTTGGGGTGGGAGCGCCAAAAAGCGCTCTAACGTCACTTGCACGGTGCGAAAGGCCAGTTCCTGCCAAGGGATGTCAGCGGGGGCGAACAGCCTTGCCTCCATGGTTTCATGCCCTGGGTTGAACTGCTCACTGAGCAAGCGAGCGCAAAAAAACACATGCACCTGCCCGACATGGGGCACGCTGATGATGCTGAACAAGCGCCCCATGGCAATGGCTGCGCCGGCCTCCTCATCGGTTTCACGGGCAGCGCCTTGCTCTAGGGTTTCGCCCAGCTCCATAAAGCCGGCGGGCAGCGTCCATTTGCCCAGGCGCGGCTCAATATTGCGCTTGCACAGCAGGATGCGGCCATCGTCGGTGACGGGAATGGTTCCCACCACGTTGAGCGGGTTTTGGTAATGGATGCGTTGGCAGCCGTCGCAAATAGCGCGGCTGCGGGTGTCGCCATCACCGGGCAGACCATAGCGCACGGTGTGGCCGCAGTGGCTGCAAAAGTGAATAGGGGTGGGCAGGCTCATAG
>JAHAYB010000327.1 GCA_018384835.1 Comamonas sp. | reverse complement strand
CGAAACAGGGGTAAATCATTGCTGTCACGGCGGTTAACGTAGGTTTGCATTTGCTGGCGTAAATGCCGCAATTGTTCCACCAGGGTATCGCGCTCTACCTGGGTAAAAGCACCATTGCCTGCATTGACGAGAAAAGAGCGAAATGATTGCAACACATCATTGATTTCCCCCAGCGTGGATTCACCATACTTAATGGTTGCAGATTGTGCCTCTAAGCCACGTTGGTCATTGGCAATACGCTCTAAGCGATTACGTGCCCGCTCAGCTTGGGCAGCAGCCACAGGGTCGTCACTGGCACGAATCACGCGCTTACCCGCAGAGACGTGCTCCACTTGGTTGGTCAGCTCACTTTGCTGTTTAACAATATTGTTGATAGTACGGTTATACATATTGGCCGTACCCATACGAGCTAAAGACATGGTTAATCCTTGGTATTATATAAATAGGGGAAGTAAATAAGTACTGCCAATCATCTAGCGACCTACAGCACTGAGTACGCTATCAAACAAGCTTTGGGAAATTTGAATGACTTTAGAGGAGGCTTGATAGGCTTGTTGATATTGAAGCAAACGCGCCGCCTCTTCATCCAAGTTCACACCCGCAACTGATTGACGCTCCATTTCTAAGTTATTGGCTACGGTTTCTGACAAATTAGCAGCTAGTTTGGCACTTTGCACCTTGGTACCGACCACCGCCATAGCACCTGCAAATCCATCTGAAAAGGTTGTACCGTTATCAAATAGGGCTTTATCACGCAAGCCCATAAACTCACTGATATTGCCGGTATTAAGCTTAAAGCCCTCACCCAAATCCAAGGCATTACCCACCATGACCATATCCCCATCGTGCGGGGTTCCAGTAAGGGTAATACTCCAATCCCCCACACTAATAGGAATGCCGGGGGTATATTTCATTTCCACGGGCGGTACAACACTGGTATCTTCTAGTAGGGTTGAATTACTCCAGTCATACCCGCCTTGCCCAGGGCCATTTAAGTTAGGGTCATAATTTGCTTGGGAAATCGTGCCATCGGCATTAAAGCGCAGCTTCACTGGCTCGCCAATTACTGGCACACTCCCCCCTGTGACGTTGAGCTTGAGCTGCGTCATTTGTAAAGTTCCTTGATTATCCTTATCAATATTGGCAGTCAAGGCACTGGCGGCAGCCAGTTCATCAGGGTTATGAATCAAAGACTGTATTTTTCCCGCAGCATTAGAAAATGGCTGGAATAGAATACTTTGCTTATTTTTGGCTGCATTAACCGTATCGCTGGGAATAAAAAATTGCAAACCATCAATAGTGATGTCAATTTCACCACTCGCACTGGTGCTAAGGTCAATCTCAGTGGTAGCACCATCACTCAATCGCTCTATTTTTGGATTGGGGGTGTCAAAAATAATTTTATAGTCTGAAGGCTTAAATTTTGTTGCATCTACAATGCTTACTGTAGCGGCCATATCCACATTATTTTTTGAGTAGCCTTTGATATTGGTATAACCAAAATCTAAAATAGTTTGGTTATTAAACTCAAACTCCCCAATATCAAACAAATCAATGCCAGGAACGCCATTTAAGGTAAGGCCAAGTTGGTTTTGTTGATTGAGTTCATGCCCAATCGCCAAGGCAAGGCGGCCAAGTAGGTTACGCCCTTCGGTCAAATCCTCATTCTTGAATTTGAGCAAGCCCGCCACTTCACCCCCCCCCATCATAGAGGGTGTAAGCTCTACGGTTTTTTGGCCATCAAAGCCAAAATATAAGGCCATCTTTCCACTGCCCATATACTCATTATTATCACTGAGCTGGAGCTGGGCTGAAGAAGTGCCTAATACTAGCGTATGGCCACCACCCACCATTAAGGAGACTTGGCCATTTTCTGTCGTAACTTGGCTGGTTTGGATATATTGGTTAATTTCTCGAATAATCTGGTCGCGGGCATCAAGCAAATCATTAGGCGCATGGCCTGAATACATAGCCATACTAATTTGGCCATTCAGCACCGCCACTTGTTCAGCTAGTTGATTGATTTGCCGCACATTATTGCCTAGCTGCTCTTGCATCAGGTAATCTTGCTCTTGCAGCGTATTGGAGGCGGCTTGAAAACGTGCGCCCAATTCAGCCATACGGGTTAGCACTACATTACGCCCAGTGGCATCGGTAGGTGCAGCTTGTACATCAATCAAGGCATTCATTGCTGCACTAATTGCCGCGCCTAGCCCACCATCGCCACCGCTAAAAACATCTTGCATTTGCTGCAATTGTTGTAAACGGCTGCTATCCGCAGCCGCCATGGCTGTAGCAGCATTGGATTGGCGGTTTAATAAAGCGCTGTAATTGCGTGTGACGGTACTGACTGAGGTACCTGTGCCAATAAAGCCAGAGCCTCTATTTTGGCTAATGGAGGTTTGCGTATGTAAAGTTTGGCGTGAGTAGCCGGGGGTATTGACGTTGGCAATATTATGGCCGGTGGTATTGAGTGCCTGCTGATTGGCTTTGAGGGCGCTGACACCGATATTCATTAAGCTCATGGCAATGTCTTTCTAAAGAAAAATAAGAGGGGCGTAGGGCTAATGGCTAGTTAATAAATAATTAACGACTTATTAACTTATTAACTTATTAACCTTGGCTGGCGCGTTGTACGGCTTGTGCGCTTTCAATTGCACGCGAGAGTTTGTTGGCGTATTGCGGGTCGGTGGCGTAGCCCGCTTTTTGCAAGGCGGCGGCATAGCCGTGGGCGCTGCTGCGGCTTTGCATGGCCTGGGCGTAGCGCGGGTTCTGGCTGATAAGGCGGGCGTAGTCGCGGAAAGACTCCTCATACGAGTCGTAAGCACGAAACTTGGCCTTGAGCTTGCGTGCCTGGCCATTGATGTATTCGGTGGTGGTGATTTCGGCCACCTTGCCCTTCCAGCCCCCGCCGGCCTTGATGCCAAACAGGTTGAAGGAGTTAGCACCGCCTGCGCCGCGAATCTCGCTTTTGCCCCAGCCGGTTTCGTGGCCCGCCTGCCCCAGCATGTAGTGGGCTGGAATGCCACTTTCACGCGCCACGCGCTGGGCGGCGGCGGCGTGCGATTTGACAAAGTTGTCGCGCCCCTTGGGCGAGGGTGCCAGTGCATCGAGGCTTTGCGCATTGGCCGCTGTGCCCAACAACCCGGCGCGGCTGGCCTGCTGTGCAAAGCGGCTGCTGCGGCTGCTGCGACTATCGGCAAAGCTCAGGGTAGAGGGCGCAAAGTTGAATGTGCCCGCGCCGCGCTCCAAGCCGCCTATAGGGGCTTGCAGCCCTTGCAGTGCCTCTTGCTCATCTACGCCCATGGCGCGGGCAATCTGTGCGGTGATGGCGGCGCTCAAGCCCCCCGGCAAGCCTGACATTGACACCGAAAGCTGCTGGTCGTACATATCACGCGCCAGCTCTGTGCCGCCTTCTTCGTTGAGCAGGCCGCTTTTCATGGTGGCGCTGCGCATACTTTTAATCATCTCGCGCATGAATAGCGATTCGAGCTGCTTGGCCGCTTCGCGTGCGGCTTCGGGGCTTTTGCTGTTGCCCTCGGTTTTTAAGGCGTTCAGGGCGTTGACATCGCCCACAAACTGGTTGCCGGCGTTGTAGCCGGTCAAGGCGTTTAGGTTGTTGCTCATAGCACCTCCAGTTCAGCGTTCAAAGCGCCAGCGGCTTTGATGGCCTGCAAAATCGCCAGCAAGTCCTGCGGCGTAGCGCCCAGGGCGTTGAGGGAGCGCACCACCTCTGACAGTTGTGGCGCGGGGGGCAGGTTGAGAATTTTTCCGCCCTCTTGGGTCACTTGGATGTCGGCCTTCTCGCCCACCACGGTCTGCCCCTGCGAGAAGGCGTTGGGCTGGCTGATGACGGGGGTGGAATCAATGGTGATGGCCAAGCTGCCGTGGGCAATGGCACACGGCCCCAGGGTGACAGCCTGGTTCATGACGATGGAGCCAGTGCGCGGGTTAATTACCACCTTGGCCGAGGGGGTGCTGCCCGCTAGCTCCAGCTCTTCCAAGTCGGCAATAAAGCTGACGCGGGCGCTGGGATTGGAGGGGGCTTGCACCTCTACCGTGCGGCCATCCAGAGCAGCAGCCGTGCCCAAGCCGTGGCGGCTGTTAATGGCTTGCACCACTTTGTTGGCGGTTTGAAAGTCGGTGGCGTTTAGCCCTAGGCGGATGGTTTCGCCTTCATTCAAGGGCGTGGGCACCGAGCGCTCCACCTGCGCCCCCATGGGAATGCGCCCAGCACTCAAATGGTTGATTTGTACGGAAGAGCCGCCTTGCGATGCCCCAGCACCGCCCACCACCATATTGCCCTGGGCAAGGGCGTAAATCTCGCCATCTGCGCCTACCAGTGGGGTGGCAATCAAAGTGCCGCCGCGCAAGGATTTGGCGTTGCCCATGGAGGAGACCACCACATCAATGCGCTGACCCGGTTGGGCAAAGGCCGGTAGCTCGGCGGTAACGACAACAGCGGCTACGTTTTTAAGCTGCAAGTTGCGGGCGTTCATGCCCGCTGGCAGCGTCACGCCTATCTGCTGCAAATAGTTTTGCAGCGACTGCGTGGTGTAGGGCATTTGCGTGGTTTGGTCGCCCGTGCCGTCCAGCCCCACCACCAAGCCGTAGCCTGACAATTGGTTGCTGCGCACGCCTTGGATGGCGGCCACTTCCTTGATGCGTAGGGCATGGGCTGGGCTGGCCGCAAGGCCGGTAGCCAGCACGGTGGCGGCCAGCACCATCAAGGCAGGTAGTGGTACTGGGCGCAGTGGGGAGAGGGTGGACAGTATCTTCATACCGCCCAATTTTGGAGATTCTTAGAAAGGCAGAACGCTCAAAAAGAAGGACGATAACCAGCCAATTGACTGGGCTGCGCCCTGCTGGCCACGGCTGCGCGACTCCACGCGCACATTGGCCACTTGCTGGGAGCTGATGGTGCTGTTCGGTTGCAGCAGATAGGGGTCCACCGTGCCGGTAAAGCGCAGCACATCAACGTTGTGGTTCACGCCGATTTGCTTCTCGCCGGCCACGACCAGATGGCCATTGGGCAGCACATCGACCACGCTGGTGGTAATTGAGCCTTGGAAGGTGTTGGCGCTGGAGGTTCCGCCCGAGCCAGAGAAATCGGCCTCTGAACCCATATCCATGCCCAAGCGCGGCGTAATCCGGCTATTGGTAGAGCCAGCGAGCAGCGGCAACTGCCCCGCACTGCCAGACATATTGCCGCTGCGGCTGACCGTAGAGGATTGCTTTTGGCTGGCCGTGACCTTCTCGGTAATGGTGACGGTCACGGTATCGCCCACCATGCGGGCGCGGCGGTTTTCAAACGCTGGGCGGTAGCGGCTGGCTTGGTAGAGGCTGCCGCTAGGGGGTGCGGCCTGCTGCCCTTGGGGAGTCGCCATGGCCGCTGGGGGCAGGGGCGCAGTCGGCATCCCTAAATCGACGGGCGGCGGGTTGTTGATAGCGCAACCGCCCAAGGCCAAGGCCACAGCCAAGCAAGCTGCGGTGCGTAAAGATAAAAGAGGGGTGGTGGCGGCAAAAGTCATCATGGCAATAGCCCCTTTTCCTGCATATATACGTTGGGGGAGGGCGTGATACGCGGGCGGGGGGCTGCGCTACTACGCCCTGGCTTTTATCTACGCCGGGCTTAAATCTGCGCCAAGCGGCCTAGCATTTGGTCGCTGGTGGTGACGGCTTTGGAGTTCATCTCGTAGGCGCGTTGGGTTTGAATCATGTCCACCAGCTCTTGCACCACGTTGACGTTGGAGGCTTCTAAAAACCCGTGCATCACATAGCCCATATTGTTTTCATTGGGTGCGCCCTCTTGCGGTGCACCCGAGGCGGGGCTTTCCAGGTAGAGGTTTTCGCCCACTGGCTCCAGCCCTGCCGGATTGATGAAGTTGGCCAGGGTGATTTGGCCAATCTCCTCAGGCTCGGTGCCGCCAGCGGGAATCACGGTAACAACCCCGGTCTTGCTCACGGAGAAGCTGTGCGACTCGGGCGGCACGGTAATGCCATCGAGCAGAGGGTAGCCACTGGCGGTTACTAGGGTGCCATCGCCGTTGACGGAAAACGAGCCATCGCGGGTGTAGGTGGTGGAGCCATCGGGCATCTGCACTTGGAAGAAGCCAGCACCGTTGATAGCGATGTCATAGGCTTTATTCGTCTCTTGGGGCGTGCCCTGGGCAAAGCTGCGGCTAATCGCCACGGTGCGCACCCCCATGCCGACGTGCATCCCGGTGGGCAGCGCGTTTTGCTCATCGACTTGGGAGCCGACTTGGCGCATGTTTTGGTACATCAGGTCTTGG
The DNA here is from genome assembly GCA_018384835.1 of Comamonas sp. GTDB lineage: Bacteria > Pseudomonadota > Gammaproteobacteria > Burkholderiales > Burkholderiaceae_C > Comamonas. The sequence goes on along the minus strand of JAHAYB010000327.1, from coordinate 2,394 downwards.
AAAACCGCGTTTTGTCTTTTGTACCCGGTGGTAGAAATGTTTGAAAGGTTGTGGGATACCACATCCATATTTTTTTGCTGTGCGGACATGCCGGTTTTGGCAATCCAGAGGGCGGACATCATAATTTTTTCTCCTATAACCTAAAAGCCTATTAGCCTATTAGCCTATTAGCCTATTAACCTATTAACCTATTAGCCCATATAGCTAAAACTAGGCAATATCTATAAATCAACATCTATAAAGCAATATCAATATAAATACTGATTAGTTCATACTCAGTAGTTGGGCGGCAGATTTGTCGTTGTTTTCCGCTGTGGTCAGTAGCTTCATTTGCTGCTCAAACTGGCGAGAGGCGGCAATCATGCCCACCATGGTTTCTACCGCGTTGACGTTCGAGCCTTCTAGCACGCCATCGACTAAGCGGGCATCGGGGTCGGCGGGCAGGGGGTTGCCATCGGCACCGCGAAACAGGCCATCGTCGCCGCGCACTAGGCGCTCGCCGAGTGGGGGAGTCACCATTTTCAGGCGGCCAATGGCAATTGGCTCTTCACCGTCTTGGCTGGCGACAATCGTGCCATCTACGCCAAAGCTGACGGTAGTGTTTTGTGGCACATCAATAGCGCCACCGCCTTCATCGAGTACAGGCAGGCCGTTGGCGGTGACTAACTGGCCTTGCTCTGTCACCTCTAAAGCGCCGTTGCGGGTATAGGCTTCCAGGCCATCTAAGGCTTGCACGGTAAACCAGGCGTTGCCCTTGGCCATCACATCGGTGGGCTTGCCGGTGACAATGGCTGTGCCGGTTTCCTCCGAATAGCCAGATGTGGCATCCAGCCCAAACACACGGGTGCTAGAGCCAAAGCCCTCCAGCGGTACCGAGCGAAACGTGGTTAGCTCCTCTCGAAAACCGGTGGTGGTGGCGTTGGCCAGGTTGTTGGCCAGCACCGTCTGGCGCTGCATAGCAGCATTGGCACCCGTCATGGTGGTATAGATGATGCGGTCCATAGCGATAAACTCCTCAAGCTCCCGAGTGTTGGTTTTTATTGGCCAAAAATACTATTTTTAGCCAAATAATAATTACATACTGACTAATTAACGCAGGTTGACCAAGGTGTTGAATACCTGGTCTTGGGTCTTAATGGCCTGGGCATTAGACTGATAATAGCGCTGGGCAGTCATTAAATCGACCAGTTCAGAGGTCAGGTCAACGTTAGATTCTTCCAAAGCACCAGAGTGCAATGTGCCGAAGATGCCCGTCTCAGCCAAACCCGCTACCATCTCACCGGCTGACATGGTGCTAATCCATTTGTTTTCACCAATAGGCTCTAGCCCTTGCTGATTAGGAAAGCCTGCTAAAGCAATACGTGCTTCTGGGCGCTTCATCCCATTAGAGTAAGAAATCATGACCGTACCATCTTTCTCAATATTGAGGTTGCTCATAAAGCCAGCGGTATAGCCATCTTGGTTCAGTTTGCTAACGGCAAAGTTAGTACCAAACTGTGAAGAACCTAAAAAATCAATATTGAAAGTAATATTCTCGGGAGGGTCATTCGGATTTTTAATAGTAGGAATCGTCATGGATATGGGCTCTAATGAAGGCTCTTCCGGAAAAGGGTTTGGCACTTCATCAAACACCCCAAGCATGACACCATTTTCATCAAAAATCATGTAACCGACTGGTTCTGGCTCAGTCAAGTTACCATTGCCATCATCTATAGACTCAATCGAGTTATAAATCTCCCAAGTATTACTATCAGACTTAGAAAAATATAAATTCAACGCAGTAGAAATACCTTGGCTATCGTACACCTCAACAGATGTACCATAAGTACCTAGTGCTGCTTTCTCTTCTGGGTCAAAAGGAGCGCGGGCATCCAGGTTAAGCTGAACACTTACTTCTCCAGTTGCCCTAGCCGGTAAAAAATGGCTAGATGAAAACTTTAAAGGGGCTGGTGCTACACCAGTAAGGGGTTGGTTGGTTTCTGGATCAACGGAATAGCCCAGCACCTTATCATTGGTCATGCTTTTAATAAAACCTTCACGGTCACGCTGGAAGTTACCAGCGCGTGAAAAAGCCATAGTGCCATCTACCTGCTCCAGCATAAAAAAGCCATTACCATTAATAGCCACATCCAGGTTATTGCCGGTGGATTTAATATCACCCTGCATAAACATCTGGGTGGTTGCTAAAGTGCTCACACCAATGCCCACGGAGGTTGCAGCCGCCGTCTCCCCAGCAGCCGCTAAAGATTCAGCAAACTCTAAGCGAGACCTTTTGAATCCGGGTGTGGATGCGTTGGCAATATTATGGCCAACCGTATCTAGGTTTTTGGACGCAGCATTTAAGCCTGCTAAGGATTGTTGAAAGCTCATGGCATTCTCCTACTAAAAATTTGT
>JAHAYB010000169.1 GCA_018384835.1 Comamonas sp. | reverse complement strand
CCCTCAACGCTATGCAGTGCGCCTTTGGCTATCGGGACTCGGTGTTCAAGCACGCCCCCAGCGCCAGTGGCGCTATGGGCTTGGCCGGGCGGGCGGTGATTGCCCAGGTGCGTCTGGCCCTGCCCAAGCAATGGCGGCCAGAGCTGGGTTATCTGGAACTGCAGCGCCAGATGGAGCACACCGGTATCCAACAGCCCAGCGCCCAGCAGATTTTTGATTGGGTCTGTGCCATTCGCCGCGCCAAGCTGCCCGACCCCCAGCACATTGGCAATGCGGGCAGCTTTTTCAAAAACCCCACCGTCAGCGCCGACCAATGCCGCGACATCATCGCCCGCGAGCCTAAGCTGGTGCACTACCCCCTGGCAGATGGCCGCATCAAGCTGGCTGCTGGCTGGCTGATTGATGCCTGTGGCTGGAAGGGCAAAACCCTGGGCCGCGCCGGTGTGTATGACAGGCAGGCGCTGGTGCTGGTCAATCGCGGCAGCCCTGAAGATAGTGTGACGGGTGGCGAGGTGATGACTCTGGCCGCCGCCATCCAAACCAGTGTTTATGAGCGCTTTGGCATCCGCCTGGAGCCTGAGCCGGTGGTAGTTTGAGCAAGAACGCCTAAAATGCCCCATTCTTTTTGTCTGTCGCGGCCATGCTTGATGTGGCTGCACAAGGTAGCCCGCATGTCTCGCTTTCACACCCCTTTTGAAATCCATGTCCACGGCCAGGTGCAACTGCGCCCCGATGTGGACTTTGCCCAGTTGCAAGAGGCACTGCGCCCCCTGTGGAGCTATGCGGGCGCACACTCGCTGGCAGACGGCGCAGCCAGCGCTTATGAGGAAGAGCCGGGCATTTTGTTCGAGCAGGCCACGGGCGTGTTGCAAATGTGCTGGACCGTCTCAGGCGATACCGATTTTCGCCAGGCGCTAGACGATATGTGCATGGGCTTGAATGACTTGGCGCAAGACGGCGCAGCCATTGAAGTGACCTTCTACGATGCCGAGTTTGACGAGGAGGAGGCCGACGACGAGCAGGAATCGCGTGACGACTTTCTCATGCTATTTGTCGGCCCCACGCCAGCGGCCATCATGAGTGTGCAGCGTGATTTGCTAGTGCGCGACATCATCCAACTCATGGAACGCCATTTTGATGCTGCCGAACTCACCGGCGTAGTTACAGAGGTCGATAAGCTCTTTATGCAGCGCTTTGACAACCTCGTCAGCTCTTTAGATATTGGCAAGCCCCCACCGCGTGGCGGCCCACGCGGCGGTAGCGGCAGCGCAGGCAATGGCCGCAGACCCCGGCATTTGCATTAACGAGCCGACGAAGTCAATGCGGCAATGGCTGTTGCGTTGATGGTGGGGTGGTGAACGGCAGTATTCACCACCAAGA
>JAHAYB010000267.1 GCA_018384835.1 Comamonas sp. | reverse complement strand
TTCGCCGTCTGCGCCCTCCGCGTCTGCTGCGGGACAAGCCGATGTCCACGCTGACGTTCGCGCTTATGCCCTGAACGGCGCAGCGCGGCAATTGCTGCAAGGGCTGCGCGTTTGGCCGGAGGCACACCAAGCTACCGCCGTACAACAGATGCAGGTTTTTGGCGACAGCGCAGGTGCAATGGTGCAGTTTGACGCGGCCAGTCTCGGACAAGAGGCACTGGCCTGGATTGTCGATGTCCCCGCCTTAGAACAGCGCTTGGCCGAGGCTGCCCGCTATCAGCCGCAGATTGAAATTGTCCCCAGCCCCGTGCCTGCGCCGCTGACCATCATCAGCGAAGGACGCGCCAGCCGCACCCGGCAAGAGCTGGCATTGAATTTGATGTCACCCCCTATCACCAAACCGCCATTGCCACGCGCCTAACTTGCGAGTTACCGCATGGACAAGTGGCGCGCCAGTGGTTTTCGCCTGAGGGAATCGTGGCCTTTTTGCCGCTCGATGGTGAACAAGGGCGCTCGGTGGCTCTGGTGTGGTCGGTGCCTCAAGCGCAACTGGCGCAGTGGCAGGATGCCGACGAAGACAGCTTTACTGCTGCCCTTGAAGACATCAGCCAAGGCGCATTGGGGCGCTTGCAAGTGCAGGGGGCGCGTATGCAGTGGCCGCTGCAACAAGCGCTGGCGCAGCGCTGGTGTGGCACTTGGCCAAGGGCACAACAAGCACAAGCACAAGCGCAAAATTGCGGCCAAAGCGGCCAAAGCTGGGTGCTGGCAGGCGATGCAGCGCACAACGTGCATCCGCTGGCCGGTCAGGGTTTGAACTTGGGGCTGGCCGACGCACAGGCACTGGCGCAGGTGCTGCAACAGCGCCCAAGCTGGCGCAGCGTGGGCGATATGAAACTATTGCGCCAATATGAGCGCCAGCGCAAAGCGCATTTCCTACCCCTAAGCTGCGCGATGGATGGCATTTGGCAGATTTTTGCCCACCCCGACCCACGCCTACACAGCCTGCGCAACTGGGGGCTGAACCAGTTTGAGCGCAGTGCTTGGCTCAAAAGCTGGTCTGCCCAGCAGGCCATGGGGGTAGAGCTAGGGCAGCCCCCCGTGCAATAACAGATAACAGTCAACGCACGTAGTAGTACCTACTACTAGCACTAGCTGCCAAGCACCCTTGAGCCTGGCGTACTTGCTGGGAACTTCTGCGACCTAGCCAACCCACAATAGCTACTTGTTTTTGAAAAAATTGTTGAGCCTGTTATTTATGCTTCGTACCCTTTTGACTTCCCTGCTTGCAGCCACCTTCACCCTAGGCTGGACACATGCCAATGCCGCCGAGCCTGCCGACACCATCCGCAAAAACTTGGCAGAGCGCATTCCCCAACTCGCCCAGGTCGATGAGGTGCAAGCCACCCCCATGGCGGGTTTGTATGAAGTGCGCATAGGCACGGATGTGTTTTATGCCGATGCAGCCGGCAACTACCTGATTCAAGGCGAACTGATTGATGTACGCGCCCAGCGCAATCTGACCGAAGACCGGGTCAACGACCTGACCATGCTGCCCTTCAAAGACTTGCCGCTGCAAGACTCCATCAAGCTGGTGCGCGGTAATGGCAAGCGCCAACTGGCCGTATTTGAAGACCCCAATTGCGGCTTCTGCAAGCGCTTTGAGCGCGATATGCAGAACATTGACAACATTACCGTTCACCTGTTTCTGTACCCCATTTTGAGCCGCGACTCGGCAGAAAAATCGCGCAACATCTGGTGTGCGAAAGACCCAGTTGCCGCTTGGGAAAACTACATGCTGCGCGACCAAGCCCCAGAAGCGGCCAGTTGCGACGTGGATGCCTTGCAGCGCAACTTGGCATTGGGACGTAAGCACAAAATTACGGGCACACCGACCATTATTTTTCCCGACAACAACCGCGTGCCCGGTGCTATTGCACACACAGAAATTGAAAAACACCTAGCTGCCGCCCACACAGCAAAATAACGATTGAAGCAATCAAGAGAAGATGACCGCCCCTACCATCCCAGCGCCCCCATCCGACCTGCACTACCACGTCAGCCTGCACGATGCACACGCCCACTTCTACCGCGTGCGCCTATCCATTGCCCGGCCTGCTACGCCGCAAACCGTCAGCCTGCCAGTGTGGATTCCCGGTAGCTACTTGGTGCGCGAGTTCGCCAAGAATCTGCACCAACTCAGCGCCACCCAAGGCGGCCAGCCCTGCCCAGCCGAGCAAATCAGCAAAAACACTTGGCGCTTAGATTGCCAGGCGGGTCAACCGCTGGTGCTGGAATACCTAGTCAGTGCCTATGAGCCTTCAGTACGCGCCGCATGGCTAGACAGCCAGCGCGGCTTTTTTAACGGCACCAGCTTGTTCCTGCGCGTCTGGGGGCAAGAGGGGCAGCCCCATCAACTGCACATGGAGCGCCCCGACCCAAGCAACGCCCCCTTTGCCCAAGACTGGGAGTTAGCCACCGCTTTACAGCCCGTGCAAGTTGATGCGGCAGGCTTTGGCCTGTACCAAGCCGCGCATTACGACGAGCTGGCCGACAGCCCCGTCGAAATGGGCACGTTCTGGAGCGGCAGCTTTACCGCCTGCGGCGTGCCCCATCGCTTTGTGGTGGCAGGCGCAGCGCCCAGCTTTGATGGCGCGCGCCTGCTGGCCGATGCGCAAAAAATCTGCGAAGCGCAAATCCGCTTTTGGCATCCCGACGGTGCAGCGCCGCCGCATGACCGCTATGTCTTTATGCTCAACGCCACCCACGACGGCTATGGCGGCCTAGAGCATTGCCACAGCACCGCCTTGATTTGCCAACGTGCCGACCTACCGCGCCAGGGGCAGAGCAAAGCCAGCGAGGGCTATATCGGCCTACTAGGGCTGATTAGCCACGAATACTTTCACACTTGGAACGTCAAGCGCCTGCGCCCAGCCAGCCTGCTGCCCTACAACTACGAGGCAGAAAACTACACCGAGCTGCTGTGGTTCTTCGAGGGGCTAACCAGCTATTACGACGACCTATTCCTGCGCCGCTGCGGCCTTATCAGCACCAGCCAATACCTGCAACTGCTCACTAAAACCGTGCAGCAAGTGCAGCAAACTGCTGGGCGGCAGGTGCAAAGCCTGGCGCAATCGAGCTTTGATGCCTGGGTCAAGTTCTACCGCCAAGATGCCCACACCAGCAACCACACCGTCAGCTACTACAGCAAGGGCGCGTTGGTCGGCTTGTGCCTAGACCTTAGCCTGCGCCAACAAGGCCAGTCGCTGGATGCGTTGATGCGCCTGCTGTGGCGCTGCCACCGCCACAGCGGCCTGCAAGAGGCGGACATCTTGGCCGCCCTATATGACCTTAGCGGCCAATGCTGGCAACAGCGCCTATCCGCCTGGGTGCATGGCACGGACGAGCTACCCCTGGCCGAGCTACTACCCGCCTTTGGCATCAGCCTACAAGCCCAGGCACCCACCCCCGCCCAAGCGCTGGGGCTGCGCGTCAAAGAAAGCGAGGGCAGTATCCACATTCGCCAAGTGCTTTCACACAGCCTGGCGCAGCAAGCGGGCATGATGCCCGGCGATGAGTGGTACGGCCTAGAAGTGCAGCAAACCAGCAGCGCCAGCGCCACCAACGCCCCCCAAAGCTGGCGCTTGCAGCGCCTGGCCGACTTGGCCTTATATGCCCCGCCCGGTAGCCACATTCAAGCCCTGGTTGCCCGCGACCAGCGCCTGCTGCGCTTGCCTTTGACGCTGCCCCCGTTGCTCGCTACAACGCCCCCTACCGATACGGCTGACAGCGCCAGTCCTGCCGACGGCACTGGCCTGAGCCGCCTGCATCAAAGCGATGCTGCCACTGCCAGCGCCTGGTTAGGCAATATATAAGCGTATAGTCAGCAGGTTTGTTTTTTTATCCACTGTTGAATCAAGGAGATGGTTTGTGACTTACGAAAATATCCAAGTGCGTGTTGAAGCCGAAAAAGTCGGGGTCATCACCCTCAACCGCCCCAAGCAGCTCAACGCCCTGAACGACCAACTCATGGACGAGATGGGCGCAGCGCTCAAAGCCTTTGACGCTGATGAGAACATTGGCTGCATCATCATCACCGGCAGCGAAAAATCCTTTGCCGCTGGCGCTGACATTGGCGCTATGGCCACCTATAGCTTTGCTGATGTTTACAAGGGCGACTACATCACACGCAACTGGGAAACCATTCGCAGCATTCGCAAACCCGTGATTGCCGCCGTTAGCGGCTTTGCCCTGGGGGGCGGCTGTGAGCTGGCCATGATGTGCGACTTCATCATCGCTGCGGACAACGCCAAGTTTGGCCAGCCTGAAATCAAGCTGGGTGTTATCCCCGGCGCAGGCGGCACACAGCGCCTGCCCCGCGCCGTCAGCAAAGCCAAAGCCATGGACATGTGCCTGACTGCCCGCATGATGGACGCAACTGAGGCCGAACGCGCTGGCCTGGTTAGCCGCGTTGTCCCCCTGGACAAGCTGATGGAAGAAGCCCTGGGCGCGGCCATTACCATCAGCGGCTTCTCGCAAATTGCCGTTATGGCCGCCAAAGAAACCATCAACCGCGCCTACGAAAGCGGCCTATCTGACGGCGTAATGTTTGAGCGCCGCCTGTTCCACGGGCTGTTTGCCACTACCGACCAAAAAGAAGGCATGAGCGCTTTTGTAGAAAAGCGCCCCGCCCAATTTACCCACCAGTGATTTTTGCACTGCGCATAGCCGCGCTTGACACGCGCCAAGCCCCAATCAGGCTATAATGCGCGGCTTCGGTGGTATAGCTCAGTTGGTTAGAGCGCAGCATTCATAATGCTGATGTCGAAGGTTCAAATCCCTCTACCACCACCAAGTTTCAACAGGTCGTATAGCTCAGTTGGTTAGAGCGCAGCATTCATAATGCTGATGTCGAAGGTTCAAATCCCTCTACGACCACCACCACAAAAAGCCAGTGCTTTCCCGTAAGCACTGGCTTTTTTCTTGCCCTGCTTTTGCCTAACTGCATACCGCCATGACTACACCCACCCCACCCCTATTTGATGCCGTCATCATCGGCGCTGGTGCTGCCGGTCTGTTCTGCGCTGCGCAGGCCGGTCAGCGCGGCTTGCGTGTGCTGCTGATTGACCATGCGCCCAAGGTGGCTGAAAAAATCCGCATCTCTGGCGGTGGGCGCTGCAACTTCACCAACCGCGATTTGGATGTGCGCAGCCCCCATCAGCATTACCTGGGGCAGAACCCGCAGTTTGCCCGCTCTGCTCTGTCACGCTATACGCCTGCGCATTTCATCGCCCTGCTAGAGCGCCACGGCATCGCCTACCACGAGAAGCACAAAGGCCAGTTATTCGCCGATGACAGCGCCCAGGCCATCATTACCATGCTGCTCGATGAATGCCGTGCCGGTGCGGTGCAGCGCTGGCAGCCTTGCGCGGTACGCAGCGTTACCCCCGTATCTGCCGCCCAGGTACCAGCTACAGGCGCACGTTACGCCATTAGCACTGACCGGGGCGAGGTCTTCGCCCACCAATTGGTGATTGCTACGGGCGGCCTTTCTATCCCCAAAATTGGCGCGAGCGATTGGGGGCATCGCCTGGCGCAGCAACTGGGGCTGTCCTTGGTGGAGCGCCGCCCTGGCCTGGTTCCGCTGCGCTTTGCCGGGGATGATTGGGCGGCTTATGCCAGCTTGGCCGGGCTGGCCTTGCCAGTACACATTAGCACCGGCATTAGCACCGGCAGCAAAAAACAGGCCATGGCATTTGAAGAGGATTTACTCTTTACCCACCGTGGCCTATCGGGTCCGGCGATTCTGCAAATCTCTAGCTACTGGCAGCCGGGCACGCCGCTAACCATCAACTTGGCTCCTGGCATCGACCTAGCCGCCGCCTTGCTGACGGCCAAAGCGCAAAGCAAAAAACTGCTGGCCAATGTCCTTAGCCAATGGCTGCCCAGCCGCCTGGCCGAAGCCTGGTGCAGCCGCCAAAGCCAATGGCAGCAGCCCATCAATAACACCAGCGATAAAGCCCTGCTGCAATTGGCCGAGCAACTCAGCCGCTGGCAGCTCACCCCCAGCGGCAGCGAAGGCTATGCCAAGGCGGAAGTCACCCTGGGCGGGGTGGATACCCGCGCCCTGTCCCAGCAGACAATGCAGGCCAAAGTGCTGCCCGGCCTATTCTTTATTGGCGAGGTGGTGGATATCAGCGGCTGGCTGGGCGGCTACAACTTTCAATGGGCTTGGGCCAGCGCCTATGCCTGTGCTCAGGCGTTGGAGGCATCAGCACGACTCTCCCCCAGGCCAGGGGCATCCAGCGGATAAGCGCCTGATGCGTCATGCACCTCGGTGCCATTGAGCGGCGGGTTAAATACGCAGGCGCAGGTGATTTCGGTTTTAGTACGCACGGTATGTCGGTCGTGCTTATCCAGCACATAGAGGGTGCCGGGGGCGAGGGGGTGGACTTCTCCGGTGTCGCGGTTTTCCAGCTCACCCTCGCCGCTGATGATGTACACCGATTCCAGATGGTTCTGGTAGTGCATCACCGTCTCGGTATTGGCAAACAGGCGGGTGATGTGGAAGGAAAAACCCATTTGGTCATCTTTGAGCAGTAGGCGGGTGCTGTCCCAGGTTTGGGCGCTAATCATGCGTCCAGACTGGCGGGCTTGGTCAAGGTGGCGAATCAACATTGTGGTGATATCCGTTCTTTATCTATTACTGTGTTTATTGGAGGGAATGCAGTCGGCTGCTCAAGCAGCGGCGGCCAGCAGATTGGCTTCACTCAGCACTTCGGCGGTGCAGGCGCTGAGGATGTCCAAACCGGCGTGCAGGTCTGCATCGCTAATAGTCAAGGGGCATAGGCATTTGATAACTTCGCTGTCGGGGCCGCTGGTTTCGATAATCAGGCCGCTTTCAAAGCAGCGGGTGGTAATGGCATCGGTAAGCTGCGTCTGGGTAAAGCTGATGCCTTGCATCATTCCACGCCCTTTGGTGTGTATCTGGCCGGGGGCGGCTAGCTCGGTAATGGCGGTCAGGCGCTCGTGCAAGAGGGCGGCTTTGCGCTGCACGTCCTGGGCAAAGCGGGGGCTGCTCCAATAGGTATCTAGTGCGGTCTTGGCGGTGATAAAAGCATGGTTGTTGCCACGGAAAGTACCGTTGTGCTCGCCGGGTTGCCACTGGTCGTATTCGGGTTTAATCAGCACCAAGGCAAACGGCAGCCCCATGCCAGAAAGCGATTTGGATAGGGTCACAATATCGGGCTGAATGCCCAGCGGCTCAAAGCTAAAAAAGCTACCCGTGCGCCCGCAACCGGCCTGAATATCGTCCACGATAAGCAAAATGCCATGCTCTCTACAAATGGCTTGCAAGGCTTGCAGCCATTGGGCACTGGCTACGTTCAGGCCGCCTTCACCCTGCACGGTTTCCACAATGACGGCAGCGGGTGCGTCCATACCGCTGGAGTTATCAAGCAGCATTTTTTGCAGCAACTGGGTGCTGTCCAAGTCACTGCCCAAATAACCGTCATAGGGGATACGGGTGATGCCGCCCAGGCCAATGCCACAGCCGCCACGGTGGTGCTGGTTGCCGGTAGCCGCCGCAGCGCCCAGCGTCACACCGTGAAAGCCGTTGGTGAAGGCAACAATGTTGTGCCTGCCAGTAACTTTTCTGGCCACCTTCATGGCCGCTTCTACCGCATTCGTGCCAGTGGGACCTGTAAATTGCAGGCGGTAATCCATCTTGCGCGGCTGCAAAATGTGGCACTTAAAACTTTGCAGAAACTCGGCCTTGGCGCGGGTGTGCATGTCCAGGCCGTGGGCAATACCGTCGGCATCAATGTAGTCGAGCAAAGCCGCCTTGCAGTGCGGGTTGTTGTGGCCGTAGTTGAGCGTGCCAGCCCCAGCCAGAAAGTCGATATAGCGGCGGCCTGTACCGTCAAAAATTGCCGCACCTTCAGCGCGGTCAAACACCACGGGAAAAGAGCGGGCGTAGCTTTGTACGTTGGATTCGAGCTGGTCAAAAATCGTTGTCATGCGGGGGTCTCCTTGGGCACGTGTGAAAAAAAAGGGAATGCAGCAGCCCAGCTGGTAGCCGAGCAGGCAGCAGAAAAAATGGGGAAAAAGAAAAGACCGTAGGCAGGGGAAGGGGCGGATGGCCGCCAGATTTGCCCTAGCCCAATGCAGCAGCGTCTAAGAACGTGCGGGTGCTAGGTAACCGCCTCGGCAGCCAGTGCCAGCGGACCGATGCGCAGCAGCATTTCGTCCTCGTGCTGGCCGCCGAAGTGGCGCTGGCGCTCAAAATGCAGTTGTTGCTTAGTCTCTGCACCATGGCGGCGTGCCCAAGCCTGAAACAAGCCCCACGAGGCAGCATTGCCTGGGGTAATGGTGGTGTCGATAAAGCGCAACTGGGCGCAGGTGGGGCGCTGCAACAGTGCATTGAGCATACGCCCGCCCAGCCCCTGGCCGCGTGCAGCGGGCGCAACGGCAACCTGCCAGACAAACAGGGTGTCCGGCTGCGCAAGTGGGATATAGGCAGAAATAAAACCCAGCAGCGCACCATCAGCGGCCACAGCCGCCACCGAGGTTGCTGCAAAGTGCGTGCAGTGCAGCAGATTGCAATAAAGCGAATTGGGGTCTAGCGGTGGACAGCTTGCCACCAGGTGATGCAGGGCTACGCCGTCTTCAGGCAGGGGCTGGCGCAGCGCAATGGCTTGGGAAGGAGGGGAGGCGGGGTGAACAGTGTGAGGGGAAGCAGGGTTTGTATGGTGTGGGTTGGACATCTTTCTTTAGGGGCAAGCGCCTATGCCAAGCAGGCCATCAAAAGCGCTACGCTGGCGGTGGGACATTACCCCTCGGCCATCACCCTTCACCCAGCACGGGGCAAAGGGAATGGCCTTGGTCTTTGGTCTCCTGACAAACAATGGCTTGGGGTAGCGTGCTACCGGCCAAAGCCATCGCGTATTACCTTAACATACAGGTTTTTGTGACCAGGGGATAAAACCAAGCAAAAAATTCAGGAATGGCGCTTCTTCCCACCAAAAAACTGCATCCTCCCCTAGGGCACTGTTCTTCTGGCTAGAATTTATGCTCTCTTGAACCATCTACTCTCTATATGAAGCCCCCCCCTGCACCTTTGCCTTTGCCCCTTGATGGCTGCCCTCAGGCAGCTTGGTTTTTTATGCAAGGAGGCACACCATGGATGCAATAAGCTTTGCTTGGCTGATGGATCCCTCCATCTGGATTGGCCTGCTCACCCTGATTGTTTTAGAGATTGTCCTGGGGGTGGACAACTTGGTGTTCATCGCCATCCTGGCCGACAAGCTGCCGCCCGAGCAGCGCGACCGCGCACGGGTCATTGGCCTATCGCTGGCCTTGGTGATGCGGCTGGTACTGCTCTCGGCCATCTCTTGGCTGGTGTCGCTGACGACACCGCTGTTTAGCCTCGGCAGTTTGGATTTTTCTGGGCGCTCGCTGATTTTGCTGGTCGGCGGCCTGTTCCTGCTCTTCAAGGCCACGACTGAGCTGCACGAACGCCTGGAAGGGCTAGCGCACAGCAACAACCAGCAACGTGCCTACGCCAGCTTTGGCGTGGTGGTGACGCAGATTGTGTTGCTCGATGCCGTGTTCTCGCTGGACTCGGTGATTACCGCCGTCGGCATGGTGGATCACCTAGGCGTGATGATGGCCGCCGTGGTGATTGCTATGGGGGTGATGCTGCTGGCCTCCAAGCCGCTGACCCAATTCGTCAATGCCCATCCCACTGTGGTGGTGCTGTGCCTGAGCTTTCTGCTGATGATTGGCCTGAGCCTGTTGGCCGAGGGCTTTGGCTTTCACCTGCCCAAGGGCTATCTGTACGCGGCCATTGGCTTTTCCATCATGATTGAGTTTTTCAACCAGGTGGCGCTGCGCAATCTGCGCCGCAACCAGGCCAGGGTTCCGCTGCGCGAGCGCACCGCCAATACGATTTTGCAAATGCTCGGTGGCCGTAAATCTACCGCTGATACGGCAGCCAGTGGCAATAGCGAAAGCAGCGGCAGCCACGCACCGGAGGCGGCGGCGCTGGAAGCGGCCTTTGGCCAGCAAGAGCGCCACATGGTCAGCGGTGTGCTATCGCTGGCCGAGCGCAATGCCCAATCCGTCATGACCCCGCGTGCCGACATTTTGTGGATAGACCTGAACCAGCCCCCCGAGCAACTGCGCCAGCAATTGCTGCACACCCGCCATGGCTTAATGCCCGTCTCGCGTGGCGAGCTAGACCGCCTAGAAGGCGTAGCGCGTGTGCGCGACCTACTGGCCGACCTGATGAGCAGCGGCCAAATCAACCACGCCAACAGCCTGCGCCAGCCGCTGGTGGTGCCTGCGACGGTGAACGTCATCAAACTGGTGGAGCAAATGCGCGACTCGCGGGCGCAGATTGTGCTGGTCAGTGATGAGTTTGGCAGCATTTTGGGCTTGGTCACGCCCATTGACCTGCTCGAAGCCATTGCCGGCGAGTTCCCCGAAGAAGGCGAAGTGCCCGACATCCAACCCCAAGCCAGCCCCGGCCATTGGGTGGTGGATGGCCTGGCCGACCTGCACACCCTAGAAGTCGCGACCGAAACCTACACCCTGGCGCAAAGTGACGACTACAGCACCCTAGGCGGCTTTTTGCTGGCACGCTTTGAGCAACTGCCCAAAGAAGGCGACAGCCTAGAAGCTGAGGGGCTGCGCTTTGAGGTGCTACAGATGGACAAGCGCCGCATCGCCCTAGTGGATGTGCAGCGCCTGCCCTAGCCCTGGAGCTGCCAGGCCAGCGCCTCGCCCGCTGCCAAGGGCTTGAGCTGTGCGCCCTCGCCAAAGGCAAAGTGCTCGGGCGCTGTCCAGCTTTGTTTGACCAGGCGCACGGTAGAGGTGTTGCGCGGCAGGCCATAAAAGTCTGCGCCATAAAGGCTGGCAAAGCCTTCTAACTTATCTAACGCGCCTGCCGCTTCAAACGCGCTGGCGTATAGCTCTAAAGCGGCATGGGCGCTGTAGCAACCGGCGCAGCCGCTGGCGTGTTCTTTCAGGTGGGCGGCGTGGGGGGCGCTGTCTGTGCCCAAAAAGTATTTGCTGCTGCCGCTGGTGGCCGCTTGCACCAGCGCTAGGCGGTGTTCCTCGCGCTTTAACACCGGCAGGCAGTAGTAATGCGGGCGAATGCCGCCGGTAAAAATTGCGTTGCGGTTGTAGAGCAGGTGCTGCGGCGTAATGGTCGCGGCGATAAACGCATCGGCATCGCGCACGTACTGCGCCGCTTCTTTGGTAGTGATGTGCTCGAAGACGATTTTGAGATTCGGAAAATCGCGGCGCAGGGGGATAAGTTGCTGCTCGATAAACACCGCCTCGCGGTCGAACAGGTCAATCTCAGCGCTGGTGACTTCGCCGTGTACCAGCAGCAACAAGCCTTGGCGCTGCATAGCTTCTAGCACGGGGTAGATGTTGCGCAAGTTGGTCACGCCTTGGGCGCTGTTGGTGGTTGCGCCTGCGGGGTAGAGCTTGCAGGCGACGATGCCAGCGGCGCGGGCGCGTTCGATTTCCTCGGGTGCGGTGTGCTCGGTGAGGTAGAGCGTCATCAGCGGCTCAAACGACACCCCGGCGGGCACGGCGGCCAGAATCCGCGCTTTGTAGGCCAGCGCTTGCTCGGTGGTGGTAACGGGCGGCTGCAAGTTGGGCATGATGACCGCTCGCGCAAACTGCGCCGCTGTGTGTGGAACCACGGCCTGCATGGCTGCGCCGTCGCGCACGTGTAGATGCCAGTCGTCGGGGCGCAGCAGCGTCAGGCTTTGGGGGGTGGGGGCTGTAGTCATGGTGGGGGCACGTTCCTTGTTCTTCGTTCTTTGTTCTTCGTTTTTGCTGAATTAGGCTTGGCGGCTTTGTTCCACCAGGTAATCGACGGTGTGCAGCAGCCGCTCCATGCTGCCGTTCATGCCGCCGTCGGTGTAATAGCGCCCGGCAACGCCGATGGAGGGCGTGCCCTCCACCTCATAGGCGTTTTGCAACTGAATGGCGCGGCGCACTTGCGAGGCGGTGCTAAACGATTGGTAGCCAGCCTCAAAGCGCTCGCGGTCAATGCCCAGCTTGGCAACCAGCGGCAGCAGCACATCCATTTGGTGAACGGCCTTGCGCTCGGTAAGGACGGCCTCAAACATTGCATCGTGCGCCTGCTCCAGCGCCTGCATGGATTGCAGGGTGTAGAAGATGCGCTGCAACGGCTCAAAATTGGGGTTAAAGCCGACATGCACCATGCGCACTTTGACATGGGCGGACGCGGCCTTCTTCCACGCCTGAAAGCTGGGGTTGAAGTTTTTGCAGTGAATGCAGCCGTAGGAGAAGAACTCCAGCACCTCCACCTCGCCCGAGGCCGCGTCAGTGGGGGCGGTTTTGGCCAGTTGGCGAAACTCTTTACCTGCCTTGGGCTGGGGCTGGGGTTGATTTTGCGCCCAGGCGCTGGGGGTCAGTAGCGTGAGGGCAGCACTGGCAGCCCCGAAAGAAAAAGTACGGCGTTGCATCGTCATGGGTCAGGCTCTCCGGTTCAGTAGCGATAGTTGGCAATCGTTGGGATCGTTGGCGATAGCAACTTTAGAGGGGGCGCAGCGGCAAAAAGTTCTGCCAGAGCGTGCGGGGCGACGTTTATTGCAACCGCACGATGGCGGCATCAATGCCTTCGGCATTTAAGGATTGCAGGGTGTTTTGGGCAGGCTCACGCTGCGCAAAAGGCCCCACGCGCACGCGATAGATGATGCGGCCATTTTGTTCGCGCTCAGTCACACGCGCTTCCAGCCCCAGTAGGCTGACGCGGGCGCGTTGGGCATCGGCATCGCTGCGTTTGCGAAATGCGCCAGCCTGTACAAAGTAGCCGGTTTGGCCTGTGGTGGGTGCAGCATCTGCTGGTGCTGGGCTGCTGGTGCTAGCCGTAGCAGGAGCGGGGCTAAGGGGGGACACAGTGCTGCCCTCTTCCACCTGCGCAGCACTGGGGGGGGCTGGCGTGGCAGTGGTGGTGGCGTTCTCGTCCCCCGAGGGAGTGTCTGCACTGCTGGCGGGGCTAACCGGGCTAACGGCGGCGGTGCTGGGTTTGGGTTTGGGTTTATCCAGCTCCGCCCCTGAGTAAAGCGGCGCGTTAGGGTCCCAGTTGTGATGGCGATCGTCGCTATTGCTGCCCAGGCGCGAGTCGCTGTCGTTCAGCAAGGGCACGGGCAACCCAGAGATGTAAGCCGATACCCCAAAGGCAATGCCCAACCCCACCAGCACCCCCACGATAAAACCGACGATGGTGCCGCCGCGCTGCAAGCGGGCATGGCCTTGGAATGAATGATTGCGTTGCAACAATGCTCTGCCTCCTGCCCCTGGGGGCTTACATACGGGCGGGGGCACTCACCCCCAGCATGGCCAGTCCATTGGCCAGCACTTGAGCGGTGGCAGCCACCAGCGCCAGGCGGGCGAGTTTGACGGCTTCGTCCTCGACCAAAATGCGCTCGGCATCGTAGTAGCTGTGGTAAGCGGCGGCCAGCTCGCGCAGATAGAAGCTGACATCGTGCGGGGCGTTGCCATTGGCAGCAGCCGTCAGCATTTCGGGGTATTTGGCCAGCAGCAGCATCAGTGCCTGGGCTTGTGCGCCCTCTAGGGCTGACAAGTCCACGTTGTGCAGGGCGGCCACGTCGTAATCCTCGCGCCAACTGCGCAGCACCGAGCAGATACGCGCATGGGCGTATTGCACGTAGTACACCGGGTTGTCGTTGTTTTGCGCGACGGCCAAATCCACGTCGAAGGTGTATTCCGTGTCGGGTTTGCGGCTCAGGAGGAAGAAGCGCACGGCATCCTTGCTAGTCCATTCAATCAGGTCGCGCAGGGTAACGTAGCTGCCCGCCCGCTTGCTGATTTTGACTTCCTCGCCCCCGCGCACCACGCGCACCATGGTATGCAGCACGTAATCGGGGTAGCCAGCGGGAATGCCCACATCCGCCGCTTGCAGGCCAGCGCGTACACGGGCAATCGTGCCGTGGTGGTCGGTGCCCTGGATGTTCACCACCTTGGCAAAGCCGCGCTTGAATTTTTGGATGTGGTAGGCCACGTCGGGCACAAAATAGGTGTAGCCGCCCTCGGACTTGCGCATCACGCGGTCTTTGTCGTCGCCGTAGTCGGTGGTTTTGAGCCACAGTGCGCCGTCTTGCTCGTAGGTGTGGCCGTTGGCAATCAGGCGCTGCAC
>JAHAYB010000190.1 GCA_018384835.1 Comamonas sp. | reverse complement strand
TATCGGCATCTAAAAAAACCTGCCAATTTTTGCTGTGAGTATGGGAGGGGGTTTCGAGTGTGCTTATGGCTGGCTTTGAAACCCCCCGCTGCGGCAAGTCAGCACCAGGGTGTCACGCACTCCGGGCTGGCTGGCAGCCTCGGGCTGGATGGGGGTGGTTTCATGCACCATGCGGGCATCATCCAGCAGCAGTAGCGACCAGGGCTGCTCTAGCGTAAAGCGCAAGCCCCAAGGCGCACGCGCTTCAAAAATGCGGCTTTCCCCGCCTTTGATGCCGCTGCGCCCCACCAAAAATACCGCCACCAAATCCACCCCATCGCGGTGAGCGCCCTCGGGCGTGGGGCGGCCTATGCCGCTGGCGGTGTCAATGCGAAACTGGTGGGCTTCCACAAAACAAGGCGCTTGCCGCGCTCCCGCCTGGAACAAGTCTTGCGACAGCCCGGCCACCTGCGCTACCAGCGCCTGCCAGGTGGTTGACGCGGTAGTGGCTTCCAACATAGGCGCAAACCAGCGCTGCATACCGCCATGCAGGGCGTTGTAATCCACCGGCTGCCAGTGCGCCCGATGCGCTTGCAGCGCCACTTGCCCGCCTTGCACCACCATGCTGGCGTGGCGGCGAAAGCGGTAGCGCCCGCCATCGCGCAAAAAATCATCAGGGGGGAGATGCTGCCAATCTGCGGCTAGAGCCTCTAGCGCCTCCAGGCTGCAACCCAGCCAAGCGGCGGTATCCGAAGGCGCGAGCACCGCATAGCCTTGCTGCTGCAACTGCTGAAGTAATTGCGCCGGTGCGGTGAATGGGGGTGGGAATAGTGCGTATGCCATAGGGGCGCAAGCTTACTCCTGCCCACTCCTGCGCCAAGGCTGGCGTAACAAATTTATGCAGACCCCCCTTTATTTTTTTGCCTACAACCCTTCATAAAATGCGCGTTTAGGCGCAGTTTTCACGGTGTAGGCGGTCGGCAGCTTACAGTTAGCGCTGTTTTGCGGGTTCACCCCTCTTGCCCTTTGCAAGCATTTCTGTCTTGTACTCCTATAAGAAAATACGCCATGACTTCTGCTTCTACCCCTATTTCTACCCCCTCTTCGGTAGCGCTGGATGCTGCTGCCAATAGCACGCTGGATAAACAAGATGAGGCACTCGCCCAAGCCTTGCAGCGCCCCTACCAGCACGGTTTTGTTACCGATATTGAATCCGTCAGCCTGCCCCCTGGGCTGGATGAGGGCACTATCCGCTCCATCTCGCGCATCAAGAAAGAGCCTGAGTTTTTGCTCAACTGGCGCTTGGCCGCCCTCAAGCGCTGGCAGGCCATGGAGCTGCCTGAATGGGCGCGTCTGGATATTGCCCCCATTGATTTGCAGGCGCTGTCTTACTACTCCGCGCCCAAGTCCATGAAAGACCGCCCCAAAAGCCTGGACGAGGTGGACCCCAAGCTGCTGGAAACCTACGAAAAGCTGGGTGTGCCCCTGCACGAACGCGCCGCCCTGGCAGGCGTGGCGGTGGATGCGGTGTTTGACTCGGTGTCGGTAGGCACGACCTTCCGCCAGCAACTGGCCGATGTGGGCGTGATTTTTTGCTCCTTCTCCCACGCCGTGCAAGAGCACCCTGAGCTAATTGAGCAATACCTGGGCACCGTTGTGCCGCAAAGCGACAACTACTACGCCGCGCTGAACTCGGCAGTGTTCTCTGACGGTTCGTTTGTCTATATCCCCAAGGGCGTAAAGTGCCCGATGGAGCTGTCTTCCTACTTCCGCATCAACGCCCAGGGCACGGGGCAGTTTGAGCGCACCCTCATCATTGCCGAAGAAGGCAGCGAGGTCAGCTACCTGGAAGGTTGCACCGCCCCCCAGCGCGACGAAAACCAGCTACACGCCGCCGTGGTAGAGCTGTACGCCCACGACGATGCCTATATCAAATACTCCACCGTGCAAAACTGGTACCCCGGTGATGAAAACGGCAAGGGCGGCATCTACAACTTCGTGACCAAGCGCGGCCTGGCCGCTGGCAAACGCTCGCGCATTGCCTGGACGCAGATTGAAACCGGCTCGGCCATCACCTGGAAATACCCCTCTTGTGTGCTGCGCGGCGATGACTCCAGCGGCGAGTTCTACTCCATTGCCGTCTCCAACCACCGCCAGCAGGCTGACACCGGGACCAAGATGATTCACCTGGGCAAGAACACCAGCAGCCGCATCGTCTCCAAGGGCATTAGCGCTGGCCATGCGCAAAACAGCTATCGCGGCCTGGTGCGCATCAACGCCGGTGCCGAGGGTGCGCGTAACCATACCGAGTGTGACTCTTTGCTGATTGGCCCCAACTGCGGGGCGCACACCTTCCCCTATGTCGATACCGCCCGCCCTGATGCCGAGGTAGAGCACGAAGCCACCACCACCCGCATCAGCGAAGAGCGCCTGTTCTACTGCCAGCAGCGCGGCATTGACCCTGAAGAGGCCACCGCCCTTATCGTCGGCGGCTTCTGCCAGGCGGTGCTCGAAGAGCTGCCCATGGAGTTCGCGCTAGAGGCCAAGGCACTACTCGCCGTTTCGCTAGAAGGCGCTGTGGGTTAAGCACCAGCCGCCCAGCGCAAAAACACGCAATCACGACGGCCAGCGCCTGGCTGCAAGGTGCTGGCAAGCCGCAAAATCAAAAAATCCAAGGAATTTTTATGACTACAACCCCTCCCGTTTTACAAGTGCGCGATCTGCGCGTGGACATTGGCGATCGCACCGTCCTGGAATCCGTCTCTGTTGATATTCAGCCCGGCAGCATGACCGTGCTCATGGGTGCCAACGGCAGCGGCAAATCCACTTTCGGCATGGCGTTGGCGGGTCATCCGCGCTACCAAGTGGCAGCAGGCAGCGCCCTGCTGGATGGCAAAGAGCTGCTGGAGCTATCCGCCCACGAACGCGCACGTGCTGGGTTTTTCCTGTCCTTCCAGTCGCCGCCCGATATTCCCGGCGTAAAGAACAACCTCTTTATTCGCACTGCCCTCAACGCTGTGCGCGAATCACGTGGCGAAGAGCCGCTGGATGCCTTTGACTTTCTGGCCAGTGCCAAAGCCGGTGCCAAAGAGCTGGGCCTGCCCGCCACCATGCTCAACCGCCCGGTGAACGACGGCTTCTCTGGCGGTGAACGCAAGCGCAACGAGTTGCTGCAACTCACCCTGCTGCAACCCCGCGTGGCGCTGCTCGATGAAATCGACTCCGGCCTGGACGTGGACGGTGTGCGCTACGTCGTTGAACTGGTGCAGCGCATGCGCGCCCAAGGCACGGCCTTTATCGTGGTTTCGCACTACCTGCAAATGATTGAATCGCTGCAACCCGATACCGTGCTGCGCCTGGACGCTGGCCGCATCGCCGAAACCGGTGGCCTGGAGCTAGCCCGCAGCATTGCCAAAACCGGCTTTACCCGCACCACCGCTTGACCCCGAGGAGGTGCTACCCCAT
>JAHAYB010000179.1 GCA_018384835.1 Comamonas sp. | reverse complement strand
TACAGAATCCATGCGGTACTTTCAGCCGCGTTTCACTGACACCAGCAGAAAGTTCAGTACCTGCCGGGGCTCTTACAAAAAAAGCCGAAAAGGCCCAAGAGCCCAGAGATGAGGAAGTGTCTCGCAAGCTGCCCCAGAGCTAGCCATCGAGCTCCACTTCCACGTCATCGCTCCCTTCGCGCGCAGCACATCTACCGCACGGTCAAGCCTTCAAGGGCTGGATCCGTGAGGTCATCCCATGCTGTTCATGCAAGTGATCCAACCACAGGTTTGTGCATGGCACAAGTCTGCGAGCAAGTGCGATGGCACCAGCCATTCACAGCCCTCCATCCCGCAGGTTCTGGGCTGCCTTATTTGGATGAGAGCCTGCAATACCAAGAACGTGGCTTTAGTGGCCGCACATACATAGAGGAGACAAACTCATGAAATTTCCAATGAAAGGCACAGCTTTAGCGCTGTCGACCCTGCTGGGTGCCATGGTGAGTGCACATGCTCAATCCAATGTATCTATTTATGGCATTTTAGATGCCAGCGTGTCCTATGCCAAAGCAGCGCAAAGCAAAACCGCATTGCGCTCGGGCGACTTGTTGGCACAGCGATTGGGCTTCCGCGGTTCGGAGGACTTGGGCTCGGGACTGAAGGCCAGCTTTATGCTAGAGGCGGGCGTGTCAGTTGATAACGGTACAGGCTCAGCTACCAATACGAACAACCAAGCGTCAGGAGGCACTGCCGCAGGCGCTTTGACATTCAATCGCCAGTCTTGGGTTGGGCTTGAGGGCGCATGGGGTGCTTTGCGTTTAGGGCGCACGTTTAATCCAACCTATCGTCAATATATTGACTTTGACCCCTTCGGTGGTGGTGGGCTTGGCGCTTCCCAAGCTGCACAGTCCTCGCTGGCCACCTATGGTTACAATCCTTGGGCTGTCGGGTTGCGTCACTCTAACGCGGTGGAATACTCCCTGCCAGCAAAAGGCGCACTTACCGGCCAATTTATGTACGCTATGGGTGAGAATGCATCCAATGCGACTACGACGATTAATGGGACTCCTACTGACATTTCTTCAGATGGAAACTATCTTGCCGGGCGGTTAGCCTACAAATTTGGTCAAGCCCAAATCGGTTTTGCGGCAGGTCAAATGAAAAATGCTGCCAAGAAAAATGTTGATGAATATGTGTTGGGTGGAAAGTATGCATTCGGCGATGTCGTGCTGATGGGCATGTATTCCCACAGCAAAGAAGGCATCGGCACGAAGCAAAATGGCTGGTTGGTCGGGGGTACTATGCGCCGCAATGCCATGGCATATAGCTTGTCCTTGTCTGGATCACAGACAAAAAATTCAAGTGGGGCCTCGATCGGCAAGAGTCAAAAAATGGCTGCACTTGCACGCTATCACTTGAGCAAGCGCAGCAGTGTGTATTTGCTGGGTGTGTACACCCGCAATAGCGATGGCGCTAACCAAGTTCCATTATTTGCATTAACTCCTGCTGACACCGCTCCCAACCAGAATGCCCGCGCTATCTCTGTTGGGCTTACACACGTCTTCTAAAAATAGCTTGTATGTGGTGCGTTGGGGATGATTGCGCACTTTTTGAGTGAATAAATCAGAGCCTCGCATGCACCTTCTTTGAAGAGCTTGTACTGGGACTTCATGTCCCAGTACCTTTTTGTAGTGTTGCTAACACTAAGCCTGAAGCATCGCTATTTCGCCTCATCTTAGGTGTCAACATTTGATTTGCGAGGTCATGCAAGTGGCTCTTAGCAAGTGCTAGCAGTGCAGCCATTTGAATATCAGCAACTGATCGCAATTTTTAATGCTGCTGAAGTATCGGGCTGATTGCTGAAGCAAGAGAAAGTAAAGAATGAATTTGGAACTAGGGTCTGCTGGATGTGATGAAACGCTGGTCAAAGCCGCAGAGCTTGCACGTCAGCAAGCACTCGCAGCCAATGACGCGAAATTGCTGGGAGCGCTTCTTGATGAAAAATTGGTATTTGTGCATTCATCGGGCAAAGTCGACGATCGACAGTCATTGATAGAAAAGATAGAGACTGGGCGCATCCAATATCAAGCGGTCAAGTTACAGCCCGTCAAAGTGTTGCCCGTAGATGCTAATACTTGGGCGCTGTGGGGGAAGATGGATGCACAGATTGTGGTTGCCAATACCCAACGCCAAGTATCCAGCAGTTATGTAACCGTTTGGGTGTTACAGGCAAATGGGGTGCTCCGACTCGCCTTGCATCAAGGCACACCAGTGGCGAATGCCTAAGCGTTATACAGCGTAGTTGGCGATTCCAATTGATAAAAAATTTGGGCGCGGCATTGCTGCAGCCACTCTTTGGCCTTCTCTGTTTCTAGCAAGCGAAAACGCTCTGACGACATCACCAGGCCAAGGCCGCAGTAGATTGATTGCTCTGCAATTTCTAGCGCAATTGCAATACCCGCATTGTGTGGATCCAGCACTCCCAAACTGGTGGCATAGCCTTGTTTGCGTATTATTTTCAGTGTTTGGCTCAGTGTTTCTAAAGAAGCATCAACACTTGCAGAGATATCTAGTTCGGTAGAATTTTTTTGCAATAACTTGCGCAACTGTGGCTTTTTCAAACTAGACAGCACTGCCAGTGACATTGCCCCTTTGAAGGTTGGCATGCGTCGC
>JAHAYB010000166.1 GCA_018384835.1 Comamonas sp. | reverse complement strand
TCGGCGTTATCAGCGTTATCGGCGTTATCGGCGTTGCCGGTGCTGGCTGGGCTGGTGTTGCTGTCGCTATCGCTGGCGTTGTTGCTATTGCTATCGTTGGGGGTAGTTGCTTCTGGCTCTAGCGCTGATTCAGGTGCAGATGCAGGTTCAGATTCAGAAGAGGGGGATGGCTGCGGCTGCGATTGTGGCACTGGCGATGGCGCTTACAGGCGCTGGAGCAGGTCTTGCAATGGGATGGGGGTGGAGATGCGCCATTCATCCTTGATGCCGGGCTTGCCGTTATTGATTTCTGAAATCAGTAGCAAGGCGCTGTTTTGGTGGTGGATTTCTGGGGTGAAGGTGCGCGGGCCAAACAGGGTGGGTTCGTCGCGCATTTTCTCTAGCTCGGCGGTGACGGCAGGGGCATCGGTGCTGGCGGCGCGTTGCACGGCCTTGGCCCATAAGTCCACCATGATGTAACCAGGGTAGGCGTAGGTATTGCCTGGGCGCTGGCCGTAGCGCTGGGCGTAGGTGGTGTTAAAGGCTTCAATCAGTGGATTAGGGTCATCGCCGTAGGAAGAGGCTTGCACAGGCAGGGCAAAGCCGCTGAGGTTGGGCACTTGGTCTAGCCAATACTGCCCGTCGGTGGCCGAGCCGTTGAGCAGCAGCGCTTGAATGCCCGCCTCTCGCAAGGCGCGTGCCATGTGCGCGGCGCTGGGGATGACGGAGCACAGCACAATCGCATCGGGCGGCTGGGGCAGTGCCTGGATGTCTTGCACCTGCTGGGCAATGCTGGTGGGGTTGTCTTCATAAGTGCTGCGCCCCAAAATTTTGAGTTGCGGCAGGCGCTTGGCCATCCAATCAAAGCCATCGCACACGCCCTGGTTGTAGGCAATCATGCTATCTAGCAAAACATACACGCTGCGCACATTGCGCCGCTGGTAGGCCCACTCGGTAATGGTGGCACCTTGCACCGGCGCTAGCACTGAGGCGCTAAAAGAGTACGAACCCACGCCTTGCAGCCCCGCCTGAATGTCTTCGGCGCACAGGAAGAAGGAGATTTTGCCGTGCTGCTGCGCCAGCTTGGCCGCTGGTGCGCCAAAGTCATAGTCGCAACTGACGGCCAGTAGGTCGATGTCTTGGCGCAGGAGTTGCTCGGCAGCCGCAGCCGCAGCGGCCATATCGGTGCGGGTGTCTGCCTCCAGGACGCGCAGCTTGCGCCCCAAGAGGCCGCCAGCGGCGTTGATTTCATCAATGCGGATAAACGCAGCCTGCTTGGCCGGTGTGTCATAGGGTTGGAGCCAACCGGACTGGGCGGTGGCAAAACCAATGCGCCACTCAGGGGTTTCAGGTTTTTTTGGGGGGGCTGCTTCCGCGGCTTCCGTGGTTTTTATGGTTTCTGTCGTGTCTGGCACGGCGCTATCGGCGGGAGTGTGTTGCAGTTGTAATTGCAGTTGCAAGTGGTTCTCTGCTGGTGCTGGCTCGGTTTGCTGGGTTTGCTGGGTTTGCTGGGCTTGCACCCCTGGTATCCCTGGGCCAGCCAGTGCTGCGCAGATGCCCAAAAGCCCCAGGGCATAGGCGGCCCGGCGTGGGTGTGTCTCTTTGGCCGCTGTTGTGCTCTTCGTCTTTGTCTTCGTCTTCGTCGTGGTTGTGGTCGTGTAAGGCATAGAACTCCCTCTTCTAGCTGGTGCAATGGGTGGCTGGGCTGGGTGTGATGGTGTGTAGTGCGGTGTGTCGCGTGCAGCGGGCAAGGATAGCGCTTGCTTCAATGGCTTTGGCGCTGCTGCGAACCTAGCGGGGGGATTCCCTCTAAAATTACCCTCCCCTTGGGACTTTGAAGCTGGCCGCCAAGCGCAGGCGCTGGGAATGGCGATGCTGATGCCAAAGCCAGCGCATATTTTGGCGTATGCCAAGCACAGCGCTGGGGGCAAAAAAGCCCAATTTTCTTCATTGAAAGGATGTTTTTATGAGCAAGCAACTCGTTGGCCTGGTCGGCTGGCGCGGCATGGTCGGCTCGGTATTGATGGATCGTATGCAGGCCGAGGGCGACTTTGACCTGATTGAACCACTGTTTTTCTCCACCTCCAACGCCGGTGGTGCAGCGCCTGCCATGGCACGCGCCCACACCCAGTTGCAAGATGGCTACGACACCGCCGCGCTGGCGCGTTGCGACATCATCATCACCTGCCAGGGCGGGGATTACACCCACGAGGTTTATCCCAAGCTACGCGCTAGCGGCTGGCAAGGCCATTGGATTGATGCCGCCTCTGCCCTGCGTATGGAGGACGAGGCCGTCATCGTGCTTGACCCCGTCAACAATGACTTGATTGCGCAAAAGCTGGCCGCTGGCGGCAAGGTCTGGGTGGGCGGCAACTGTACCAACTCTATCTTGTTGATGGGTTTGGGCGGCCTGTTCAAAGCCGGGCTGGTGGAGTGGGTCAGCTCCATGACCTACCAAGCCGCATCGGGTGGCGGTGCCAACCACATGCGTGAACTGCTCAAAGGCATGGGCGTGATTCATGGCGCAGTGGCCGAACAACTGGCCACACCCGCCTCCGCCATTTTGGAGATTGACCGCCAGGTGGCGCAAACCATCCGCAGCGATGTACCCACCGAATTTTTTGGCGCACCGCTGGCTGGCGGCCTCATCCCCTGGATTGATTCGCAACTGGAAAACGGCCAGTCCAAGGAAGAATGGAAGGGGCAGGCCGAGGTCAACAAAATCCTGGGCACCAGCGCCACCATTCCCGTCGATGGCCTGTGCGTGCGCATTGGCGCGATGCGCTGCCACAGCCTGGCGCTGACCTTAAAGCTCACCCAAGACCTGCCCCTGGCCGAGATTGAGCGCCTGGTGCAAGGCGGCAACCCCTGGGTGAAGTTTGTCGCCAACGACAAGGCGCAAACTCTGCAAGAACTCACTCCAGCGGCCATTACCGGCGGCCTGCAAATTGGCGTGGGGCGGGTGCGCAAGCTCAATATGGGGCCGCAATACCTGTCGGCCTTTGTGATTGGCGACCAACTGCTGTGGGGCGCTGCCGAGCCACTGCGGCGCATGTTGCGCATTTTGCTGTCGGCCTAGCGCGGTATCATCCAGCGCCATCCATGAAAAAGGGGCCAACGCCCCTTTTTTAAGGCGTTTTTCAGGCGCTTATCGCGCCCAAGCCCAGCCCCGCAGGCGGCTAAGATGCCCAGCACCTGCCCCAAGCACGACCATGGCGGCAGGCATTGGCATCGCATAACAGCTCTTGCTTGAGCGTAAAAACACAGGGAAATGAACACGATATGCACCGTTGGAAATTTTCTGCCTTCGCCGCAGCGGCGGTCTGCGCCGCACTGGCTGGCACGGATGCGGCAGCCCTGGCCCTTGGGCCTTTGAGCGTCCAATCTCACCTAGGCAGCCCCTTGCTTGCTGAAATTGAGATTACCGAAATCACCCCAGCAGAGCTTGCAAGCCTACAAACACGTATCGCCAGCCCTGATGTTTTTCGTGCCCACGGCATGGACTTTAACCCTGCGGTGCGCGGCATCCAGGTACAACTACAGCGCTTGGCCGATGGCCAGGCCAAGCTGCGCCTAAGCAGCACGATGGCTCTGGAACAGCCTTTTTTAGATTTGGTGCTCGATGCCTCGTGGAGTAGCGGTAACTTGGTGCGCAGCTACACCGTGCTGCTTGACCCCGCACCCACCCCAGCGCCTGCGGCCAATAGTGTGCAGGCGGCCAGCCCTGGGGCTGTTACGCGCAGCACCCGCTCTAGCGGCAATGTGCGCCCCCCTGCGGTTACAGCCCCTACCGCCTCTACTGCCCCGGCTGCCCCCACTCGCCCAGCACGACGGGTACGTGCAACAGTTCCTGCACCAGCCTCTGCGCCCGCCGTGGCATCCGCCCCCGCCAACGGCCCTAAAGCACGGGTGCGCACAGGCGATACCGCTGGCCAACTGGTACGCCCCTATGCGGGCAAGGGTGCATCCCTGGACCAGATGCTGCTGGCCTTGCTACGCGCCAACCCGCAAGCCTTTGTGGATAACAACGTCAACCGCCTCAAAGCGGGCGCGGTACTGACCTTGCCGACCACGGCTGATGCCCAGCGCACCACAGCGGCAGAGGCGCGGCGCATCATTGCCGCACAAAGCAGCGACTTCAACGCCTACCGCCGCCGCTTGGCGCAAAAAGCCCCCAGAGCACGGGTAGAAAGCGCCCAGCGCAGCGCCGCCGGAGCCGTACAAGCCCAAGTAGAAGATGCCAGCCCCAGCGCCGCCCCGCTGGACAAACTCACCCTGAGCAAGCAAGGTGCGCCCGAGCAAGCCCAGGCAGAAGAACAACTGGCCCAAGCCAAACAAAGCGCCGCCCAAGAGCAGCGCCTGCAAGAGCTGCAACGCAACCTGAGCGATTTGCAGGAAGTCAGCGGCGGGGTTACCAGTGCCGCCCCCACGATAGAGGTCGATGCCCACAGCGCCAGCACCGGCCCCAGCGCCCCCGATGCACCCAACACCCAAGCCAGTGGCCTAGTGGTGGATGGCCAAAACCCACCCGCACCCGAGCCGAACGCCTCTGCTGAAGCGGGCGAGCAGACCCCTCCTGCCCCCGACCCCGTAGCCCCCCCCGCCGTGGCAGAAGAAGCCCCCGATGCCCAAGCCCTGGCCAAAGCCGCTGAGGCAGAAAAACTCCCCACCCCCACCCCTAAAAAATCTGCTTGGTCTAACCCCCTGCTGTGGACGGCAGGTGGCGCGGGCTTAGTGGCTGTGGCGCTAGCCGGTGGACTGCTGTGGTATCGCCGCAAAAAAACCGGAGCTGCCGCAGGTCAAAGCATCTTGGCCGCAGCCGCTAGCCAAAAAGCAGCCGCGGCGCCGCCAGAACCTGAGCCTGAGCAGGACGAGCCACGCACCGACGTGGACCCCATTGCCGAAGCAGATGTCTATCTTGCCT
>JAHAYB010000156.1 GCA_018384835.1 Comamonas sp. | reverse complement strand
GGCATTCAGTGCAGGGGCGGCATTGGCGGCAGGGCGGCAGTGGCCGTGGCATTGCCTAGCAGCGGTTGCAGCTCCGGGCTTTGCTGCAAACTGAGCCAGCTAGGCCAGCCTTCACGCCAGGCAATAGTTGTGGGGTCGATGCGGCCTTCGGCCAGCATTTGGCGCAGTTGGGCGATGCCAAAGGGGCCGTAGGTTTGGCCTTGCACACCAATGTGGTATTGGTAGCTGGGCGCGGGTGGCACGGCGCCAGCACCAGCACCAGGCATGGGAGGCAGGGCAGTGCTGGGCTGAGGGGGCGGGCTAGCATGGACGGCGGGTGCAGCTGGCGCAGCAGCTATAGGTGCAGCGTAAGCCTGGGGCTGCGTCGGCTGCATGCCAGCGCTTGGCTGCAAGAGAGCTTGCACCTGGGCAATAGTGCCCAGCCGGTATTTCAAGCGCGGGCCTTCGCCTTCCTCTACCTCCGGTTGCTGTACTTCCCAAGGGTAGGCATCGGCATCAGAATATTCAATCACTTGCGCCCATTGCGGTAGAGCTGATTGCAAACTTTTCTCGGTTGCGGTAAATGCCGCCTCGGCCACGCCCATGCGGCGCAGGCGATTTTGAAATTCGTTTTTCAATTCTTCAGCAATGGCACTGGCAAAGCCTTGGTGTTTTTCTTCATACGCGCGGGCATTTTGTATTTTTTTCGGAGTATAGACTCTGGTTTCGTAGTAACTGGCCAGGGCATACAGTGCCAATAATTCTTCCTTACTGGCTTGGCTAATGCGCTCTTGCACTTGGTCTTGAATAGCTTGGCGATAAATAATTGGCAGGCCATTGATACGCATTAAACGTTCATTGCCGATGCGCATCCACTCCCCAGCGGCCACTTCAAAACGGTATTGGCCAGGGGGGGAAGAGCGCCCTTTCATGCGCTCTACGATTCCCAGCATGACGGCTTGTAAATAAATTTTAAAGTCATCCGCCAGGGCATTGAGTTCTTCAGGTGTGGGCGCAATAGGGTGGGTAAATTGGCTAAAGTCAATATGGGTATGGGTGGGGCTTTTATCGGCTTCTTTGCGGTAACTGGTGCGCCACTCTTCAATCCCGCGTAAAGCGGTCAAAGGTACACCTGAAAGTTCGCAATAACACACAGCCCGGCCCGGTAAGCCGCTTTCAATAATGCTAACCTGCGGGCCTGTTAATCCCACATAGGTGGGGACGCAGGCCTGAATTTCAGCGCTAAATTTGCGGATAAATTCTTGTGAATGGGCTACGCCAATAAAGCATTTATATTGGTCACTGCGAATACCGACATCCCCAGACAAGTTCGCATCCACCCAGGGCATGGCGCAGTGCAGCAGTTTGCTGAAAATATCGGCTCGCGTTGCGGCAGGCAGCGCTTCTAGTGCCGCAATTAAAGGATCGCTTCCGCCATCGGTGCTTGCATCTGGGCTGCTGCTGCGGGCGGCCATTTGGGCGTGTGCCATGCGCAGCACTTTGCGCTGAATATTCTGGCGCTGCTCGGCATCGCCCAGCATGGGGAATAAGACTTTAGAGCCCCCCAGGTCGGCAAAAGCTTTGTCTGCCCATGCCCGCAGCTCTTGCGCAGCCGGCATGGCGGGCGCAAACTCTTCGGCTTGTACGGTGATTAAGGTGGCGTGTTCAGCCTTCAAGTCTTTTTGAATAATCTCGCCTGAGCGTTGCAGCTGTTGCAGCATCTGCAAAACAGCATTGCGCCCGGCTTGAAACTCGCCCACCAAACCCGTCCAAACCGCTTGGCCTTGGGCATCGACACCACTGCGCTGGCCTAGCCAAGCCGACAGGGCTGCCATGAGGGCCAACGCTTCTTCAGCTGCTTTGGTGCGCAGGTGAAACTTCAGGCTATTGGCAATTTCGACCCGTAGCTGGTCCATGATCAGTGCGGCTTGCTTTTCACCACTGCCGAAAAGTCCACCTTTGGTTTGCTCCAGGTTTTCCAATAGACGTTCCACTTCGCGACTGCGCACGGCATCCCGAATTTCTTGGTAGCGCTCGCTGTTTAAACGCAAGCTGCTCAGTAATCCAGTGCCAGGGGCTTCTAAGCGGTCTTTGATTTGCTCGACCAGTGACAACACATATTCCAGTCCACCGTAATCTTTGTTGTCTAAATACGCATACAGCTTGGTTCGCACCTCTTCTTGCATGCGGGTCAGCAACTCTTTGCGGCGACGGGTGACGCGGTCTTCCGTGGTGTCGGCGCTGGAATCTTGGTCGCGCACCGCATCGCGGTGCAGTAGTTTGATAGCGTCGCGTACCTGGGTGGCCCATTCTTTGCGATCAAATCCTGTGCGAATATCGTTGATGCGGTTGTTTACGCGCTCTTCTACACCACTAAGTAAACTGCCTTGCTTATCCTGCAGTAAGTAATCGACAACGTCGTAATCGGTAAACTCTCCGTTAGAACGCTTTAATTCAATGGAGGTGTCGGAAAATTCTGGAAAATCACTAAATGTAATAGGCGATAAG
The DNA here is from genome assembly GCA_018384835.1 of Comamonas sp. Classification (GTDB taxonomy): domain Bacteria; phylum Pseudomonadota; class Gammaproteobacteria; order Burkholderiales; family Burkholderiaceae_C; genus Comamonas. The sequence continues at coordinate 3,169 of JAHAYB010000156.1, read as the reverse complement.
GCCATAGAAGTGGCCATGAACTCATCGCGCTGTTTATCATTGGCGCGGTTTGATTGTCCATCGCTGGCACCCACCCCAAAAAATGCTTGCAGCATCGCACCTGCCCATTGGTGGGAGCGGGCTTCTTGCTTGGCTTGTAATTGTGTATCCAGTACAGATTGCCCAAAGGCCGAATAGCGTTTGGAATACTGCAGTTTCATGGCTTTGAAGCGCTGTTGGGGCACCAAAGCGACATGAGGATAATTTTTATGCTGGGCCTGATTAACTGCTACCGAGCGTTTGCTGCGGGCGAAATCGCCAGAAGAAAAATCTTCAAATAGTGTATTGGCCACCATTTGGTAAACATCTTTGATGTCTTTGGTGTGTTGCTGTGCCAAATTGCCGGAATCAATTAAAAAGACTTCTTTGTACGGTTCGCGATCGAGTACAAGATTGTCATAGCTGTCCCATTGGCTGATGAACTCTTTGTTTCCCCGCATGGCGGCTTCTAATTCCATCAAAGCAGCGTAGCCATTGGCCTCGGTGCGAATTTTGTTGGCACCACTATAGCCCGTAGGTAAAAAAAGCATTAAATCTACATCAGCACTGGCGACTTCTGCGTTAGCAATGGCGCGGGCCAGCCAGCCCATATCTAAAAAACTGCCTGAACCTGTGCCACCCGCAATTGAGCCAATGACAACAATACGGAATTTTTGCAATTCCATTTTAAGTCCTAGTTTGGCCAATTGTTTTTCGTGAGAAAGGCCAGACTTAAGGGTTTTAAGTTTTGTGCGCAGTTTGTCACGGATTTTGCTGTATTTGTCATAAAAATACAGACGTGAAATGGCGCGAATTTGCCCAGCACCTTTGCTAGGATCAATGCCCAGATTGGCAATCACGCGTGGTGTTAAAGGTAGCCATTCTTTGATATGAGGATATTTTTCTAGTGAATCTTCGTCACGGCTGTATTTTTCCATGTCAAAAGATTCAATAATTTTATCTTCTTCGGAAAACTTTACCTGATCAAATTGTAAGTCTTCACTTTGCGAGCGACTAGAATCAATGAGTGCTCCTGAATCCAAATCTAATTGAATAAATTGGGCAATAGGAAATTCGGCCAAGCTATCGATGCGCACCTGCTGCTGCGAGGAGCCCCAGAGATTATTTAGAATTTTGCGCCGCACACGCATTAAAACCTCCATCCCTGTACCACCTACGCCAATAAAAAGCGTGGGTCGTACATTGATTTGGATTTCTTTTTTCTGAGAATTGTCGGAGTTTAAGGTGGTATCGATGTCGGTCATATGCGTAAGCGGTCAATGGCCTAGCAAGCTAGGCTAAAAGTATGGCTGATAAAAAATTATTTGCGCCCGGTGACAACGGCCAAAATCAAACCGAGCAAACCAACGCCCCCCAATGGCCCCAGCACAAAAGGCGTCATGAAACGGCTGCTGCTGACCGCAGCCAAAACCACGCCAATGGCAATCCCGGCCAAGCCAATAAAAAGCCACCAACCGGCCGTATTGGCTTTGTTCGGGGGGACACGTTTGGCGACCAAGGTGTTGGCGTAGGCATTTTTGGCAAAGAAAAAAGCCACCAACAGCACCAAGATAATCGCACCGCCCACCATTAAATCCCGCGAAGACGTGTCTTCCCCCAAGTTAATGGACGCCAAACTGGGCGCTTCGGTGCTGGTGGTGGTGACTGCGGGTGCATCCAAAGCAGTGGGGGCATTTTCAGAAGGGGCCGGTAAAGCAAAGCCGCTGCTGTTATTGTCGTTTTGTGCCATAAAAAAGTGGCCTTTCTAAATTTCTAAATGAAAGAGGGGATAAGAAAAATCAAAGGGAAATACTCAACGTATTCAAAACTGGGGATGCCCATTTATCGTGCAGAAACGCTGAGTGTATGGCCTTCCTGGGTGCGAATAACGCGCAATTGCTGCCAAGAACGTTGCACTTCCCCCACCTCTTGCCCTTCGGGATTGCGCAGCACCAGCCGCGCAAAGGGCTTTAAGGCGACGGTGCGGGCCATGCCGTCGATGTGGACGGTAAAGCGCTTGCTGCGCTGGCCCAAAATGCCAAAGGCCAGCAATCCCCCCAGCAGGGCAAGCACCCCGCCCAGGGCCAAAAACACGGGCAGCAAAGGGTATTGCACGCGCAGCACCAGCGGAATTTTCACCCGAGAGGCTTGCACGCTTTGCGGTGGGGTGAAGACTTCCGAAATCGGGTCGCCTGGGAAAATGGTTTGCATCTCCTGCGTAAAGCTGTCGGCCACGCGCAACTGCTGGCCTTGCAAGCTGAGTTCAGCGGTCATAGGAATAAGCACCTGCTTGCCCATAGCCCCCAATGCTTGCCAAGACCACGCTGAAGGAATCTGCGGCATGGGCAGCTTAAAACTGACTTCCACCGCTTGGTCTGCGCCGGGTTCGAGTTGCTCCACCTGCGTCGGTGTGACCTGTAGCAGGGTGCTGCCCAAGGGCGATTGCACCTGCCCACTGGTCTGGGCGCTCGCAATCACATAGGGGTAGAACTGGTTGCGCAGCGCGGCTAGCAAAGTCACCTCGGGCTGGTATTGGGCGGGGTCGGTGACATCCAGCATCACGGTGCGCTGGTCGCTGCCCAAACTGGTGCGCATGGAGCCGTTGTTGCGCACCGCTTGAGGGAGGATGCGCACCGCCTCTTGGTCGAGCGGTTTGAGGCGTGCTGGCGGCTTGGTCAGCACTTGGGCGATTCGCCCTTGCGCCAGCAGGACGTCCAATGCCTGGGCGGCTGGGGCGCCATAGGCCAGGGCGTACACCATTAAGCCTTGGGCTTGAAAACGCGGGCTGCGCACTGGCATCCGCAAGGGAAAGGCCAAGGTTTTGGTAATGGCCGGTTCGGTGTGCAATAAATGGTAGAAATCGCGATTGCGCTCGCGGGTTTGGGGGTCGTTATTGGGGCTGTTTTTATTATTCGTAAAAATCCACACAATACCGGACGCTCCCTGAAAGGGGCCAGTAATCGTGCCGAGAATGGCTTCTTTGAAATCGGTGTCGGCCAGGGGGGCTTTGGGGCCGCCATCGCCTTTCCGCGCCACTTGCAAAGGGGTCAGTGCTTGGGCAATACCTTGGCCCCCGGCGCTTTGCAGTAATAGTTTGGGAGATTGATTGCTACCCGCCGTTTGGCTAAAGGCCAAGGTGCTAACGCTGTCT
>JAHAYB010000149.1 GCA_018384835.1 Comamonas sp. | reverse complement strand
GAACACAGTCCAAAAGAAAAGAAGGGGTACTAGGTGCGCCAATGTAATAAGAGTTTGCATAATCATTTTTGCAAAACCGTAACCAAAGCCGCTAGCAAAACACAGAATGCGAATAGCGGGTGATGTGCTGGCCTCGTTTTTGGCGGGTATGGGCATTTGTAGACTCCTTGGAATGATGTGCAAAGAGTGTCGTACAAATTAAGAAGGGGTTGGGTCAGTAACCCGATACTGGCGGATGAGGGTTACTGAAGTAGAAGTTCACGCTTTATACTCCAGCAGGCCACTGCATAGGGGAAGTGCTGTTTGAAGCACATGACTTGCACTAAGGTGTTTTTTGAGTTTGGATTGTCTTTGTGTATTCGATAGAGTACACTTGCATTAGAGAAAGCCGAGATTAACCATGATTGAAATTAAACGAACGCCAGAGTTTGACCGCTGGTTTAATGGACTGAAAGACGTTACCACTAAAATGCGCCTAATTACTCGACTGAAAAAGGTTTCGCGTGGCAATCTTGGCGATGTTCAGTCGGTTGGCGAAGGTGTAAGTGAGATGCGTGAACACTTTGGTAAAGGCTGGCGAATGTATTTTGTACAGCGTGGCTCCGTCTTGGTTGTCATGTTGGGCGGTGGTGATAAGTCAACGCAGACACGTGATATCGCCAAAGCCATTGCTCTGTCGAAAACACTGGAGGACTGAACCATGGTTAAAATTTCTGAACTACCCACTTTTGATGCAGCCGACTACCTAGACAGTGATGAGGCGATCACTGCCTACTTGAATGTTATTTTAGAAGCAGGCGATGATGCGTTGCTGGCTGAAGCTCTTGGCGATATAGCTAAAGCACGCGGTATGACCCAGATTGCCAAAGATGCAGGTATCGGTCGTGAGTCCTTGTACAAAGCGCTGCGGGTGGGGGCTAGTCCACGCTTTGACACGATCAGCCGGGTGTTGGGCGCTCTGGGTGTAAAGTTGGTAGCGGTGCCTAAAGCGACACATTAAGAATGCAGGATATTCGTGTAATAACTCGCCAATGCTCCGTTAAATAAGATGAGCCTGCTAGAAACTGAAATGTAGCTCATGTGTAATGGATAGATTAGAACTCCAATAGGGCACCTATTTTTCGGAGGTGATTTTCACCCAGTAGCATTGGACGATAGCGTACATTTTTCAATAGATGGTCAGGATGGCGCAGCGAGAGCTTCTCCGTAGTTTTTCCTTATGGTTTTAAACTCGTATGTGAATTTTGAGCTTGCACGGATTGCCTTTTGGCCTTTTGCTTCTCCCTGCAAACAAGCCTTTTCAGGGTAGCCCCTTTGCCCTTAATCCCCCTTCCATTAATCCCTTCAAGCCATTTTCCCTTTACCCCTTTAGCGTTGCTGGGATAGGTTTAAAGCAAATGCCACTGCGGTAATCGTTTAGCAATTTATAAGCTGCGAGTAGCTTGACTGCTTGTCTAACGAAAGCCCAGAGGCTCATGACGCTTGGTTTCGAGACAAAGTAAAAGAAGCCAGCACCTATCACCCCAATCCCTGCTTGCGAAGATCTTCGCCAGCTCCGATAGCATTCTAAACAAAACCTGCCTTTATATAAGGCAGGATCCAAAGAATTAGCATGTGTTTCTACAAAAAAACGGCGGAAAACACTGATCCTGGCGGAAAAGAGCTTTCCGCCAGGTCAAAGGTATTTAGCCTTAGCAAAGGTCCGTGTTGTATGCCTGGACGTGGATATTTGTGTCTGGTGTTTCAATAACACCGTTTAGGTGCTGCCATACTTCAAACTGTTCCGTGCCCAGCTTGCGCATGATTGTGGGAGTATCGTAATTAACTGCTGGTGATGTAGCAGACTGCTGCTGAAGCTGAGTAACTGCTGCCTTGGCAGAGGTTAGTAAAGCTTTGCATCGAGTCAGCCCAGAGTGCAGGTGAGTGGCAGTACTGGTACGAAGCTTAGAGCCTTCTGCCTTGGCAGAGTCCAGC
>JAHAYB010000151.1 GCA_018384835.1 Comamonas sp. | reverse complement strand
GCAGCACAATTTACAAGATCAAGAATGAGATGCTCTCGGCCTACCTGCGCCAGGAACTGCGCAGCCCTTCGGTTTCCATGGGGTTTGCGTAAGTCCTATTGAGCTGGGTGCTTTCTTTTGAAGGCGTACCTGACTTGATTGTGGAGTATATGGCTGGCCTAACACAATCACCCTTTATCTTCTTGCTGCTGGTGATTGTGATGCTTTTGATTCTGGGCATGTTTCTGGAAAGCATTAGCGTGCTGATTGTGGTGGTTCCCCTACTAATGCCTGTAGTAACTGAGCTGGGCATTGACCCGATTCATTTTGGCGTGGTGTGCAGCATGGCCACAGTCATTGGTTTAGTCACACCCCCTGTTGGCCCCGGCCTGTACATCGCCATGGTGCAGGCAGATATTCGCATGGGGGCATTATTCAAAGCCACGGCCAAATTCTTAATTGCGGTAATTGCTTGCTTGGTATTGATAGCGGCTTTCCCTAGCTTATCCACTTGGCTACCCAATCTGATGCAATCTTAAAAAAAAGACCTAACTAAAATAGCCCCTATCTTTAGATATAATTTTTTATTATTGGGATAGGCTATAAAAAACCCCAGCTATCAGTGATGATACTGGGGTTTTTATCGTCTAGGTTTTAGCAAACCACAGGCTTATGCCAACAGCTTAAAAGCCACGCAGCTCTGCCCATTCCTGCCACGGTGCTCTTTGTGTGCGAAAACTATTCACTGCTGCTGTGTCATCCACATAACCCAGCGCTAGGGCATAGGCTACGGTGTATTCAGCCGGATAGCCCAGGCTATGCTGTAACACATCGTTATATCGCCGCCAAAAACCTTGCACGCAAGTGCCTAAACCCTCCTCCGTAGCACGCAGCATAAAAGACTGTAAAAAACACCCTAAGTCTAACCATTGGGGGCGACCCATACGGGCATCTGTCAAAATCAAAATCGCTACGGGTGCGCCAAAAAACTGGGCATTACGGGCATTTTGTGCCATACGAGCAGCTTTATCCTCACGGGCAATGGCTAAATGCTGGTACATTGCCTCCCCATTGTTAAAACGCCTGCTGCGATACGGCTCCCATAAATTATCGGGGTAAGATAATAATACCGATTGCGCTTGGTCTGGCACAGGCGCGGCAGTAATATCGGCTAATAATGCCTGTAGTGGCTCGCCCGTTAAGGCCAAGGCTCGCCAAGGTTGGATATTGCCGCCTGATGGAGCCAGTGCTGCATCTTCAAGTAGGCGCTGCACCAAGGCCGCAGCCGGTACTTGCTCAGTAAACGCACGGGCAGAATAACGCTGGCGTAAAGCTTGTGAGACATCCATAAAACAAAAATTTCCTTTTTACATGAGCGAGCGCCAGCGCCAAGGGGTCACCAAGGCTGCAATTGCGCAAAAATTTGGCGTACCCCTGCGCCAGGTGGACCACGACTGCCGCAAAGTACGCAAGCAAGGGGGCGCTTTACTGGGGCGAGCGCTAGCGGCCTTAGAAGCGCGTTGTTCCCAAGAACCAGGGCTAGTAGCAGAAGGCAGGCGCGATGCCTGTCTAAGCCGCGAACCTTACAAAACGCTTGCATAAGTGTATTTTGTATGGTATAAAAATGCTATTACTCGCAGCACTTGCGCCCAGGGCACATTAGCCCCAACTTAACCCCCACCCCAAAACCCCCTCAACCCCCCAGCCCCATAGCGCCAGGGGGCTTTTTTTCGTCCACAAAAATGACCGCACCCACCCCCACCCAGCCCAGAAAAAAGGTGGATTGGGAAGCGGTCGAGCGCGACTACCGCACCACCCGCCTCACCTTCGTAGAGCTAGCCCAAAAACACGGCACCAGCACCAGCGCCATCGGCAACCAAGTCAAACGCAAAGGCTGGCAGCGCGACCTCGCTGATGCCGTGCGCCAGGCCACCAGCGCCAAACTCATTGAAAAAGCCGTCAGCCAAAAACTGACCGCCACCGCACCCAGCGCCAGCCAAGCCCAAACGCAAACCCAAACGCAAGCCGCCCAGCAAAAAAGCAAAACCAAGGCTACCGCCCAAGCGCTAGAGCACAACGCCCAAGCCGTCCTCGCCGTAGCAGACCTGAACGCCAGCATCATCATCGGCCACCGCCAGCGCCTGCAAGAGCTGCACCACTTCGTTGCCGATGCGCAAACCACGCTAGAGCAAACCAGCAGCGCCATAGACACCATCAAAGACGCAGCCACCCTCGTACAAGCCACCGGCCACCTCGTCAACGCCACCAAAACCCTCATCGAGCAAGAGCGCAAAGCCTACGGCCTTGACGAGCCAGAGGCCAAGCAGGGCGACAGCGTAGAAGACCTCCTCCTCCAACTCGACGAGGTCGCGCATGACTAACCATCATCCCCACCAAGCCACCCAAGCCAAACAGCGCCTGCAACACCTGCGCCAAAACCTCCAAGCCTACAGCGCCCACCTCCTCAAAATCGCCGACAAGCAAGGCATCACCACCCCCTTCCTCTGGAACCGCGCCCAGCAATACGTGCATGAACGCCTGGAGGAACAACTGGCCAACACCGGCAAAGTCCGCGCCCTCATCCTCAAAGGCCGCCAACAAGGCATCTCCACCTACACCGCCGCCCGCTTCTACCACCGCTGCACCATGCACCACGGCAAGCTGAAACGAAAAGAGATAAATAAACAGTGCGTGGCGCAATAAATGGGATTTTTTGGGGCTTAGTGGGATATGGCGGGATGGGGTGTTTGAAAAACTTTTCCTTTGAGTGAAAGGGCAGGTTGCTTCAAGGCTGTAGCAGCCAGTGGGTGAGGATGTCCATCACGGTTGCTTCATCTTGAGGGCCGAGGGTGCCTTGCTGAGGGTTGGACATCAGCATCCCTCGGCGGGGCATGTGTTTTGTGCCGTATTCGTGGTGGGTGGCGTATTCGTGGGCGAAGCCGATGCGTACGCTGGTGGCGTTGGCTTGGTAGCTTAGGCCGCGCAGCATGTCGCCATAGCGCTCTAGCAGCCGCCCTTGGCCGATACCTTCTTTGGCGCGTTGGGCGGATTTGCTGCCTGCACGGGGATAGTACTTGTCTGTGGACGGTTTCCACGCCTTCCACTTTTGGCCGTTGGGGTCGGTGGCGGTTGCAAAGCGATTGCGGATATTGGTTTCCAAGGCGTTGCCGATGTCGCCCATAGGCTCGGTCAAATCGCCCATGCGCTGCTGGAGTTGTTGCAGCAGGTGGCGAAAGGTGCGGTCTTCGATAGTGATGGTCAGCATGGGTGGTCTGGCCTTAAAAGCTGTACGGCTGGCCCGCATTGTCCAGGGCGTTTTTCAGCAGCTCCGATATACTGATGGTGCGCCCCGTGGTTGGTTGAGTCGTCCCCATTCCCTCTTTCAAGGGAGAGTTCGGCAGTGTTCCCAGCGGGGCGTTTTCTATTTCTACGGCTTCCAAAGCATGTAGCAAAGTGCGAGCTTCTCGCCCTTGCCGAAACTCCTTCACGGTCAACTTCACTCTGTAAACCAGACCGCCAATCTTCACTGGAACCATCAGCCGCAGGATGGCTAGCACATATTCATTCTCGTGTGCGGTATCCGCATGCCGCTCCACCACCACAGCCCGCCTGACCAGCTCTTGCAAGGCAGCTATGGTTTGCAAGGTAGCGGTGCTTTGCTCCTTGTTGTCGCCCATTTTCTTTACGCCCTTGCGGTTCACGGTCAGCAGCCAGCCTGTGTCGTCATTGACCAGGCCATCAGATGCCTGCACCTCTTTCAGTAATTGAGTGGCTTCGGCCATCAATTCTGTATGCGATAGATGCTTGCCAAACTCCTCGCCCGTCAACACCGTAACCGGCATGGGCGGTAAATCAGCCAACCCTGGGCGCTGTCCCATGAAGTCTGGGGTAGGTAGGCCAGCACTCAGGCGCAAGCCCAAAGCCGCCTGCCGCACCCCCGCACTCAATCTCGCCAACTTGGCTTGCACCAGCGCCTCAAACGCCTGACTGCGCCCTTGGGTGCCTGGGTTGTGGTCAAAGCCAGGGTCTATACCGGCGGGGATGTGGTGGATGTGCCCGGTGGCGGGGTTGCGCCAGGCGCGGGTGGGATGTTCTGGGGCTTGTTTTTTAAGCGGCTCCTCAATCAGCGGGGCATTGCCGTCGGTGGCTGCGTTGGGGCGGCTTTGGGTGGTGCCTCGGTCGTATTCGGCCTGGGTCACGCCTATCACGCGGCAGCGGCAGCGCCAGCCGTTGGGCGGGCGGTGGGTGCTCCACCAAGGATCATCTAAGGGGAGCGTCACATTGTGCCAACTGCGGTGCAGCTCGCGGGTGCGCCCATCATTCATGCTCACATAGCGGGCATAGGGGTGGGTGCGCTGGTGGCGCAACATGCGCTGCCATTGGCCAGCGGCGGCGGCTTGGCGCACATTGGTATCAAATATGAGTTGTAAGCGGGCATGGTTGAAGCGGGTCTTCAGCAACTCGCCGGTGCGTGGGTCAATGACTTCTTTTACGCCCCACCAGCCTGCATCTTGCAGCAATTGCTCGGCGTTGTTAATCCAGTCGCGCCGGGTCAAATCGCCTGCTACCGACTTGGCCAGGCTTTGCTGCAAGGCTTCCAACAAGTCTGCGCGTGCCAGGCGGCTAATCGTAAAAGCCCGGCCATGCTCGCTGTGCCACAGGTCGTAGGCGTTGAAG
>JAHAYB010000129.1 GCA_018384835.1 Comamonas sp. | reverse complement strand
TCATTATATTTGTCTATTAATTTATAGTTTGCGTAAGTCCTAATGAATCTTTCGACAAGTTCGTTGTGAAGGTCAAAGGCGAGGATGGCGGGGAAGGAAAGTTCGTTCTTCGTCGACGGGGCATTGGCTGGAAGCTAACGGACATCGTTATTCCACTGGAATGAGTGCTAACAAGGCACTCCAGCCGACCCATTTGCCTTCGCTTCGCTGCGGCAAGCGGTCGGCTGAGTTTTTGCGTTAGAGTACATAAATGATTTCCATTGATATCTCAGGCCATCTTTTTCAATTTCGTGCAGCCGCAATTTTTGCCCACGATGGTCATGTTCTGCTCCATAGGTGCGAGCCTGATACATTTTGGGCACTTCCTGGCGGTCGCGTCGAACTTGGCGAAGATGCTCAAGCGACTATTATTCGCGAAATGAAAGAAGAGCTGAATGAATCTGTAGAGTGCGGTAGGCTTCTGTATACCGTGGAAAATTTCTTCACTTATTCAAGCAAGTCAAATCACGAAATCGGTCTATATTTCCAAGCTAGCTTCCATCCTGATTCTGCACTTCTCGAAAAGTCACGAAGCCACATTGGTGTTGAAATGGAAAAACGGCTAGAGTTTCGTTGGTTCCCTAAGGAATCGCTCCAGAAATTGGAAATTTACCCTTCTTTTTTGCGCGAGTCCCTATCCCAGCCTATCAACGGTTTTCAACATATTGTGCAGCGCGGATAATGTACTCTAACAATTCATTTAAGCCGACACCGCTTCGCAGCGCGGCTTAACTCAGACGTTAGGCCTTGCAAAAAATGTAGGCGGTTTAATTTTTACACTCTCTCGTTCAGGCGCGGGGTGACGGCTTTATTGCCGTTGCAAGTCCGCTTCCAGAACCATGCGGATATACCGAGCATAGGGTACGCCCTTGGCTTTAGCCTTGGCGCGTATCGCATCTAGTAAAGCAGCAGGCAGGCGCATATTCAAAGCGGCCTCTTTTTTAGCCACCTCAAAGCACATGGGCGTAAACCCAGACAGGTCATATTCTGACAGGTCGGCAGTTTCCACAAATTGCTCGGCTTGCGCATCGCTCTTCAGCGAGGGCAGCGGTTTACCTTTGTAGGCGCTCATAATGGTCAATTTCCTTCCCTCTGCCCTATTTTCCGAGGGACTATCAAACCCCCAAGCGCTGCAATAACCCAGTCATTTCCTGCTGCACCTGGGCCAAACCAAAGGCACGTACATATTCCAGCGCTGCCTGCCCATCTACATAGAGGCGCAGCACCGGCAAGCTAAACACCCCATACTGCGCTCCGGCTGCGGGATAGCTATGGCAATCCACGTAAAGCAATGGCAATTGCGGAAATTGCGCTGCCGCCATCTCCAGCAAGCGCGGTTTGATGCTGTGGCATACGCTGCAATGCGCACCGCCCCATAACACGAGGTACAGGGCGGGGGCAGAGGCGGACAGCGCCTGCTCTGCACCCTGGCTGGGCTGCAATAGAGCGGCCAGTTGCTCTGGGGTGGTGATGGCTTGCCAGTCCATCATGTCGCTAAACGCCCTTGCACCAAGCGCAGTTGGCGGTCACAACGCGCAGCCAAGCTCTCGTCGTGGGTGACGAGGATAAAAGCCGTGCCCTGCTGACGCGCTAGTTGCAGCATCAGGGCAAACACGCTGTCTGCTGTGCTGCGGTCTAAGTTGCCCGTAGGCTCATCGGCCAGCACGCAGGCCGGTTGCGTGACCAAGGCGCGGGCAATGGCAACGCGCTGGCGCTCGCCGCCGGAAAGTTGCGCCGGGCGGTGCGCCCCGCGGGCTTCCAGCCCCACGGCGGCCAGAATCTGCTGGGCGGCCTCACGGGCAGCGGCCAAGGGCTGGCGGCGCATAAACAAGGGCATGGCCACATTGTCCAGCGCGGAAAACTCCGGCAACAGGTGGTGGAATTGATAGACAAAGCCCAGATACTGATTGCGCCACCGCCCCTGCTGGCGGGCATTGGCATTGTGCAAAGACTGGCCTAGCAGCGTAACGCTGCCGCTGCTGGGGCTATCCAGCCCGCCCAGAATGTGCAGCAAGGTGCTTTTGCCTGAGCCGCTCGCGCCCACAATGGCCAGGGTTTCGCCTCGGTGGACGGCAATATCCACGCCTTGCAGCACCTGCACTTGCACCGTGCCGTCGTCAAAGCGCTTGCTCAGGCCGCTGGCTTGTAAAACCACTGCGTCTGCCGAGGCAGAAGAAAGCGGATGGGGTTTATTCATAACGCAGCGCCTCCGCTGGGTGAACGCGGCTGGCGCGCCAACTGGGGTAAAGGGTGGCCACAAAAGCCAGCACTAAAGAGATGATGCCAATGGGCACAATGTCGCTGCTTTGCGGCTCGCTGGGCATTTTGCTAATCAGGTAAATATCTTTGGGTAAAAAACTTGCGCCCAACAGGCGCTCAATCGCTGGGACGATGGTGTCAATATGAAAGGCCACCCCCAGCCCCAGCGCCAAGCCGAGGAACGTACCGACCACGCCCACCAACGCCCCCTGCACCATAAACACCCCCATGATGGAGGCGGGCGACGCGCCCAAGGTGCGCAAAATGGCAATGTCAGCGCGTTTGTCCGTCACCGTCATCACCAAGGTAGAAACCAGGTTGAAGGCCGCCACCGCCACAATCAAGGTGAGGATGATGAACATCATGCGTTTTTCCACCTGCACGGCGGCAAACCAGGTTTTGTTCTGCTGCGTCCAGTCACGCAAGTAAAGAAATTCCTGCAACTGCGCGGCCAGCTCTTTAGCAACACGCGGGGCTTGGTGCAAGTCTTTGATTTTTAGGCGTACCCCGGTGGGGCCTTCCAGGCGAAACAGGCGTTGGGCATCTTGGTAATGCAGCATGGCAAGGTTGGCATCGTAGTCATAGTGGCCCGAGTCAAACATGCCCAGCACTCGCATCTGCTTCATGCGTGGCACCACGCCCGCCGGGGTGACTTGGCCGCTGGGAGCCATCAGCGTCACTACATCGCCCTCGCCCACGCCCAGGTTACGCGCCAGCTCTATGCCCAGCACCACGCCAAAGCTGCCAGCTTCTAGGCGCTGCAACACGGCGGCATTGTTGTTGGCTAGCTCGGTCACTTCGCCCTCGTGCGCCGGGTCAATGCCGCGCAGTAGCACGCCCTTCATATCGTCGCCACGCGCTAGCAGTGCTTGGGCGGCTACAAAGGGTGCTGCGCCCAGCACTTCCGGGTGGCG
>JAHAYB010000102.1 GCA_018384835.1 Comamonas sp. | reverse complement strand
GCCCTGGTGCAACTGGCCGCCCAGCGTGACCAAGGCCAAAGCCAAAACCAAAACCAAAGCCAAGGCCAAGACCACAATAGCCATGGCCTCCTGCCCCTCCACGCCCAGAGCAGTAACAACGGCAACGGCAACGTCTTGGCGTTCTCGGCTTAAACTTTTTCTATTATTCAAGCCACAGGAGTTGACTATGAACAAACTCAAAATCGGTATCCGCCTGGGTATAGGCTTTGCCGTGACCTTGGTGCTTATGGTCGCCATCTCAGCCATCAGCTACTTTCGCCTGCAAAACTTAGGGGCAGAGGTCGATCACATGGTCAACGACCGCTTCCCCAAAGTGCTCAACGCTACCAGCATTGGCGACTCGATTGACACCATCGCCAACCAGTTGCGCCATGCCTACATCGTGCCGCGCTTGGCAGACAAGCAAGCGGCAATAGAGGCCATGCAGCAAGAGCATAAAAAAATTGATGCCGCCTTGCAGCAGCTAGAGCAGACCATCCGCAGCGCAGAGGGCAAAGACCGGCTCAAAGCCCTGCTGGCTGGGCGCGAAAACTACCGCCTGCAACAAAGCCGCGCTGTTACCATGATTGAGCAATACGCCGACAACGACAGCTTTGCAGCCTTTCTTGCGGGTGACTTTCAACAAGCCCAGGCGCGTTATTTAACCGCGGTGGAAGGCTTAATCGCCTTCCAAGTGCGCCTGATGCAAGAGGCCGGGCAGCAATCGCAGCGCACCGTTGCAGACTCCCAAACCATCACGGCGGCCTTAACCGGTGCAGCGGTCTTGCTGGCCATTTTGATGGGCTGGCTGATGACCCGCAGCATCACCCGCCCCATGGCGCAAGCCTTGCAAGTGGCAGAAAAAATCGCCGCTGGTGACCTTGCGGTGCAGATTGACACCTCCTCGCGCGATGAAGTTGGGCAAGTGCTCGTAGCACTGGATAAGGCGGTAGGCGCAGTACGCGCCATGAGCGCTGAAGCCAGCACCTTGGTGCAAGCGGCCATTGCTGGGCGCTTGGCCACCCGCGCCGATGCCAGCCGCTACCAAGGCGAGTACAAAAAAATTGTGCAAGGGGTTAATGACACGCTCGATGCCGTCATTGCGCCGCTGAATGTGGCTGCTACCTACGTGGACCGCATTGCTAAAGGTGACATCCCCGCCAAAATTACCGATAGCTACAACGGTGACTTCAACACCATCAAAAACAACCTGAACACCTGTATTGATGCCGTCAACGCCCTGGTGGCCGATGCCAATATGCTTTCACAAGCTGCCGTAGAAGGGCGTTTGGCTACTCGCGCCGATGCCAGCCACCACCGGGGCGATTTCCGCCGCGTCGTAGAGGGGGTCAACGAGACGCTCAACGCCGTCATTGATCCCCTCAATGTGGCCGCCACCTACGTTGACCGCATTGCCAAAGGCGATATTCCACCCAAAATCACCGATAACTATAACGGTGACTTCAACACCATCAAAAACAACCTGAACACCTGTATCGAGGCCGTCAACACCCTGGTCAGCGATGCCGATTTGCTGCACCGCGCCGCTGTAGAAGGGCGCTTGGCTACCCGCGCCGATGCCAGCCGTCACCAAGGCGACTTCCGCCGCGTAGTTGAAGGGGTCAACGACACACTCGATGCCGTTATTGCGCCGCTGAACGTGGCTGCTACCTACGTGGACCGCATTGCCAAGGGCGACATTCCCCCCCAAATTACCGATAGCTATAACGGTGACTTCAACACCCTTAAAAATAACTTGAACACCTGTATTGATGCCGTCAACGCGCTGGTGGCCGATGCCAACTTGCTCTCGCAAGCAGCGGTAGAAGGGCGCTTGGCCACTCGCGCCGATGCCAGCCAGCATCGAGGCGATTTCCGCCGCGTGGTCGAAGGGGTCAACGAGACACTGAACGCCGTCATTGGCCCGCTCAATGTGGCCGCCACCTATGTCGATCGTATTGCCAAGGGCGATATTCCGCCCAAAATCACCGACAGCTATAACGGCGACTTCAACACCATCAAGAACAATTTGAACACCTGTATCGAGGCCGTCAACGCGCTGGTGGCCGATGCCAACATGCTCTCGCAAGCGGCGATAGCGGGGCAGCTAGCCACCCGCGCCGATGCCAGCCAGCACCGGGGCGACTTCCGCCGCGTAGTGGAGGGGGTGAATAACACGCTAGATAACGTCGTCAACCCCATGAACGATGTGCGCCGCGTGATTGCCGCCATGGAGCAAGGCGATATGACGCAAACCATCACCAACCACTACAGTGGTGATTTTGATGCGCTCAAGCAAGCCATTAACAACACCATTAGCAAGCTGGCCGAAACCGTTGGCCAAATCAATACGGCGGCTGATGCGCTCAATAGCGCAGCCGCTCAAGTCTCGGCAACGGCGCAGTCTTTGAGCCAATCGTCGTCTGAGCAAGCCGCCTCGGTAGAGCAAACCACCGCCTCCATCGAAGAGATGACGGCCAGCATCAGCCAAAACTCCGAAAACGCCCGCGTGACCGACAACATGGCCACCTCTGCGGCGCAGCAAGCGCAAGAGGGCGGCGTTGCCGTCAAGGAAACCGTTGAGGCCATGAAGCAGATTGCCGACAAAATCGGCATCATTGACGACATTGCCTACCAAACCAACCTGCTGGCACTGAACGCCGCTATTGAGGCCGCCCGTGCTGGCGAGCACGGTAAAGGCTTTGCCGTGGTGGCCGCCGAGGTGCGCAAACTCGCCGAGCGCAGCCAAGTTGCCGCCCAAGAGATTGGGCAAGTGGCCTCTAGCTCTGTGCGCCTGGCCGAGCAGGCGGGCGCTTTGCTCAACGAGATGGTGCCCTCCATCCGCAAAACCTCCGACCTGGTGCAAGAGATTGCCGCCTCCAGCCAAGAGCAAACCCAGGGCGTGGGGCAAATCAACGGCGCAATGGGGCAGCTGAACCAGGCCACGCAGCAAAACGCCTCGGCTTCTGAGCAGTTGGCCGCAACCGCTGAAGAAATGGGCGGCCAAGCCGGTCAGTTGCAAGATTTGATGAGCTTTTTCAACGTTGATGAGCATGGCAGCGGCTCCTTAGGCGCACGCTTTACGCACAAAGCACCCCGACACAGCGCCCAGCCCATGCCTGCAACGGCGGCGTACTCGCCCTCTATGGGCTATGGCGGCGGGAAGTCTTTGCCCATCTTGACGGTCGATGAGCAGGACTTTGAGCGCTATTGAGCTTGCTTGCGCTTGCGTAGCCTGCCCAGCCACCTCAGCCCATTAAGCCGATTAAGCCCACCAAGCCTTTGTGTCACCGACTCCACCAGCCAGCACCATGAGCACAGCACCCAGCCCCGATACCCAGCAGTACCTGACCTTTACCGTCGCGGGGGAGATGTTTGCCGTCGGGATTTTGAACATCAAGGAAATCATCGAGTACGGCAACCTCACGGAAATTCCGATGATGCCCGGCTTCATCCGGGGCGTGATTAACCTGCGCGGTGCCGTGGTGCCGGTGATTGACTTGGGCGCACGCTTTAGCGGCAAAACCTCTAGCGTGCAGCGGCGCACCTGCATTGTGATTGTGGAAGCGCAGTCCGAACCCAGCACCCCCGGCGAGCTGCCCGAGCGCCACGACATCGGCATCATGGTGGATGCCGTCTCTGAGGTGCTGGAAATCCCAGCTAGCCAGATAGAGCCAGCGCCCTCTTTCGGGGCGCGTATTCGTGCCGACTTTATTGCTGGCATGGGCAAGGTAGCGGGCAAGTTCGTCATCCTGTTGGCGATACAGCGCGTGCTCTCACTCGATGAGATGGCGCTGCTGACCGCACCCACGCCCAGCCAGTCGCCTGCCCTGGGTCCACCTGCGGCAGATGGGGGCTAGTTGGCTATGCCTGCCTCCAGCAGCATCACCGATGCGGAATTTGCCCGTTTTCAGCAGTTGATTTATCAAATTGCGGGCATCACCCTGGCCGATAGCAAACAGGTGCTGCTAGTGGGTCGCCTAGGCAAGCGCCTGCGGGCTTTGGGGCTGGGCAGCTTTGGCCAGTATTACCAACTGGTCACCAGCCCCAGCGGCCAGGGCGAGCGCCAAACCATGGTCGATTTACTCACCACCAACGAAACGTACTTTTTTCGTGAAGCGGCGCATTTTGACTTTCTGCGCGATGCCATCGTGCCCGCCCACCCACGCGGCCAAAACCTGGAGGTGTGGAGCGCCGCCGCCTCTACCGGCGAAGAGATTTACACCCTGGCCATGGTGCTGGCCGAGAGCATGGGCATCCACGGCGCATGGCGTATTTTGGGCTCTGACATCAGCACCCAAGTGCTGGCCAAGGCCGAGCGCGGCCACTACTGGCTAGAGCGCACACGCGGCCTGCCCGATGCTTACCGCCATAAATACTGCCTCAAAGGGGTGCGCAGCCAAGAGGGCAGTTTTTTAATCGCCCCCGAGCTACGCCAGCACACCCGTTTTAGGCAAATCAACCTCAATACCAGCTTGCCTGATATTGGACTGTTTCACGTTATCTTTTTGCGTAACGTGATGATTTATTTTGACAATGACACCAAACGCCAAGTCGTAGCGCGTTTGGTGCAAAAGCTGCACCCCGGTGGGTATCTGATTGTGGGGCACTCCGAGAGCCTGAACGGCATCAACGAGCGCGTGCAACTGGTGCGCCCCACCATCTACCGCCTGCCGCCACGCACGCCCTAGGAGTATTGCCTGCCATGGCTGCTGCCAAAATCAAAGTCATCGTTGTCGATGATTCCGCCGTTGTGCGCCAAGTCAACCGCCAGACGCTAGAGCAGCACCACGATATTGAGGTGCTGGCCGCCTGCCCCGACCCGATTGCTGCCTGGCAAAAAATGCAGCAGCAATGGCCCGATGTCATCGTTACCGACATTGAGATGCCGCGCATGGATGGCATTGCCTTCCTGAAAAAAATCATGGCCTACCGCCCCACGCCGGTGGTGGTCTGCTCCTCGCTGACGCAAGAGGGCGCAGCCACCACGGTGCAAGCGCTGGCGGCGGGGGCGCTGGCCATCATTGCCAAGCCTCAGTTAGGTATCAAGCAGTTTTTGCAGGAATCGGGCGAGGACATTGCCTCTGCCGTGCGTGCGGCCTCGCGTGCCAATATGGGGCGGGTGCGCCCTAGTAGCGCAATGCCAGTTAGCGCCCTTCGACAGGCTCAGGGCACCGCCCTTGGTCAGGCTCATCAGGTACAAAGCAGCGCCACCCCCCAGGCGGCGCTGCGCCCTCTGCCACACCCTGCCACCTCAGCCGCCCAAGCCATGCACGACACCACCGATAAGGTGATTGCCATTGGCACCTCCACCGGCGGCACGCAGGCGCTGGAGGCCGTGCTCACCGCCCTGCCGCGCACCACCAGCGGCATCGTCGTGGTGCAGCACATGCCTGAGAAGTTCACCGCCCTGTTTGCCCAGCGCCTCAACGGCCTGTGCGCCATGCAGGTTAGCGAGGCGCAAAACGGCGACCGCGTTCTACCGGGGCGCGTACTCATTGCCCCTGGCGGGCGGCACATGCAGTTGGTGCGCAGCGGGGCGCAATACCAAGTACAGGTGCGCGATGGCCCGGTCGTCAACCGCCACAAGCCTTCGGTGGATGTGCTGTTTCGCTCGGTCGCAGAGGTGGCTGGGCGCAACGCCCTGGGCATCATCATGACCGGCATGGGCGACGATGGCGCACGCGGCCTGCTCCAAATGCGCCAAGCTGGTGCGCGTACTGTGGCCGAGGACGAGAGCAGTTGCATCGTCTTCGGAATGCCCAAAGTCGCCATTGACATGGGTGCGGTGGACAAAATCATCCCCCTGGAGCGCATTGCCCAAGAAATCATGGCCTATGACCGCTAGACCTCCGCGCCCAGCAGGAGCAGGGCAGCAGCCTTCGGCTTCAGGGCAGCGCCCTTCGACCGGCTCAGGGCAGCGCCTTCAGCGCTCCTCTGCGCCCTTGTCCGCCTCCTTGGCATCCTTGGCCGATGCGGGGCAAACCGGGCGCACACTCGAACGCCAAGCGCGCATCATCAACCCCGGCGGCTGGGCGGTGGAGTCTGAGCGCCCCATTGCCACCTTGCTTGGCTCTTGCGTTGCCGTCTGCCTGTTTGACCCGCAACTGCGCCTGGCCGGGATGAACCATTTTTTGCTCCCTAGCGGCGCAGCCAGCGGCAGCCGACGCAATAACAGCGAAGACATCATCTTGCACGGCGACTACGCCATGGAGGTACTGCGCAACGCCATGTACGCCCGTGGTGCAGCGCCCCAGCGCCTGGTGGCCAAAGCCTTTGGCGGGGGCAATGTGGTCAACGCCATTCAAATGGCAATTGGCACGCGCAATGCCGAGTTTGCCCACCAGTGGCTCCAGCGCGAGGGCATCCCCCTACTGGCTAGCGACTTGGGCGGCAACTGGTCGCGCAAAGTGGTGCTAGACCCCCACACTGGCGATGCCTTCTGCCGCCGCGCAGCCATCACCCGCCCCGAGGCGATAGCCACCGTCAAGGCCGAAAGTGCGTATGAGCAATCGCTGCTGCAAGCCCAGCAGCAGCGTGCCCACCTAGCAACGTCGGCCAGCGCCAGCGCAGCCGGTACAACCGCCGGGCTAGAGACGGGCGCAGGCAAGAAAATCGAGCTGTTCTAAATCATCAAGCAGCTCTCATCGAGCCGCTCCAAAGGGGCGGCTGCACTAGGCAGACAAGATGGGTATTTGTACGGACTTCCTCTAGGGGCACTGCCCCCGTTGTGCAATGCCGGGGCAGCCTAGCCCTATGCTACGTGGCTGTACTACAAAGCAAAAAAATCAATCAAGGAGCCAGCCTATGCCCACTTTGCCGCCCCAGCAGCCACTACCGCCGCGCCCCCCCAGCGCAGCCCATACCGCCTATGCAACCCATGCAACCCATGCAGCGGACTTGCGGCTAAACCCCCGCTGGTTGCTGCACCCCGCGCTGGGTTGGTTGCTGCTGGCCTGTGCGGCTGCGCTGTGGGTATTGGGGCTGGTATGGCACCAGCCGCTGCTGCTGGCTGGGGGGTTTTTCTACCTGCTGGTCTATGGCTGCCTGCTGCTGCTGCGCCGCCATTGGCAGTGGAGCCAGCACCAAAACCAATGGCTAACCCAGCGCCAGGCCATGCGCGTTGAAAAGCTGCACCTGCAAAGCCTGATTGAAAGCACCCGCGCCGCCACCTGGGAATGGGAGGTGGCAGATAAAACCGTGCGCCTTAATGAATACTGGCAATACCACCTGGGCTACGACTGGGAGGGCGGCACCATCATGCCCATCAGCGACTGGAAAGCCCTGGTACACCCGGACGACTGGCAAGCCTCGCGCCAGCAGTTGCGGCACCACTTCTCGGGGCAAAAGCCGTTTTGCGAAGTCATGCTGCGTATTCGCCACCGCAAAGGGCACTGGGTCTGGGGGCTGAACCGGGGCAAAGTCATCAGTTGGCTCGCACCGGGCAAGCCAGAGCGCATGTTCGGCACGTTTATGGACATCAGCCCTCTGGTGCAAACCCAGCAGCGCTTGGCCGATAGCGAAATGATTTTGCGCGATGCCATTGAAACCACCGACCAAGCCCTGGTGATTTTTGACGACCAAGACCGCCTGCTACTGTGCAATCAGCCCTTTCGCCAGGCGTATGCCCTCAGCGCCCCGGTGCTGGAGGAGGGGCAGACGTTTGAGGCCATCTTGCGCTTTGGCCTGGCGCACGGCCAATACCCCCAAGCCCAAGGCCAAGAGCAGCAATGGCTGGCGCAATGCCTAGGCAGGCGCAACAGCCAGGTGATTGAACCAGTGATGCGCCAACTGCCCAGTGGCTGTTGGATGAAAATTCTGGAGCGACGCACCGCCAGCGGCTACACCGTGGGCTTTCATACCGACGTGACCGAGTTCTACCAAGCCACCCAAGCGGCAGAGGCGGCCAACCGCGCTAAAAGCCGCTTTCTGGCCACCATGAGCCATGAAATCCGCACGCCCTTAAACGGCATCCTAGGCATGGCGCAAATGCTACAAAACCAGGCGCTGCCCCCACCCGAGCAGGCCGAATGCGTGCGCGTGATTTTGGACTCGGGGCAAACCCTGCTGGCCTTGCTGAACGACATTTTGGATTTATCCAAAGTCGAGGCCAACCGCATGGTGCTAGAGGCCGTGCCCTTTGAGCCTGCACGGGTGCTGGGCGACATCTACACCCTATTTAGCAGAAACGCCGCCCGCAAAGGCTTGCAGTGCCAGGTGCAATGGCATGGCAACCACCCCCAGCAGCAATACCTGGGCGACCCGACCCGGCTGCGCCAAATGCTGGCCAACTTGGTGGATAACGCCATTAAATTCTCTACCCAAGGCTGTATCAGCATCGAGGCCACCGCCCTGCCCCCCGACCCTGCCCTGCCGCCCGATAAACACCTGCTACGCTGGTCGGTGCGCGACCAGGGCATCGGCATCGCCCCAGACAAGCAAGCCCGCCTATTCCAGCCATTTACGCAGTCTGATGACTCCACCACCCGCCAGTTTGGCGGCACGGGCTTGGGCTTGAGCATTGTGCGCAGGCTCGCCGCCCTTATGGGGGGGGAAGCGGGTGTAAGCAGCCAACCGGGCAAAGGCGCACTATTTTGGTTTACCACCCAAGTGGAGCAACTGCCGCCCAGTACCCAGGCCGATAGCAGCGCTAGCACCAGCACCAGCGCTGGCTACCCTAGCCCCTCCCCCGCCCCCAGCCCGGCCTCAGCCCCCGCCTTACAAGGGCATATTTTGGTGGTTGAAGACAACCCCACTAACCAAAAAGTTATGGCGCAAATGCTGCACCTCTTGCAGCTAGAGAGCACCCTTGCGCACAACGGAGCGCAAGCCGTGCAGCACATTGAGCAAGCCCCGCCCGGCAGCTTTGCAGCCGTGCTGATGGATATACAAATGCCCGTGATGGACGGCTACACCGCCACCGCCCGCATCCGCCAATGGGAGGCCAGCCAGCAGGCCAAGGCAGGCAGCAGCCCGCATGACCCACAGCACCCACAGCACCCACAGCCGCAGCAGCGCCTACCCATCATTGCCGTCACTGCCGATGCCTACGCCGAAGACCGCCAACGCTGCCTAGACAGCGGCATGGACGACTTCGTTGCCAAACCCATTGACTGGGCGCAACTAAGCAGCGTGCTAGCCCGCTGGCTACCCCCGGCCAATGCGGCAAGCAACCCTATCGCCACCCCCGCAGCCATCCCCGCTGCCACCCCCCAAGTGCCTGCGCCGGAGCCAGCGCAAGCGCAAACACAGGTGCAAGAACTACCCCTATTTGACCCAGCCAGCCTACTCACCCAACTAGGGGGCAACCACAGCCTGGCCGTGGTGCTGGTGCAATCGGCGCTGCAAGACCTGCCGCCCTACCTAGAGCGCCTGCTCCAAGCCCTGCACACCCAAGACTGGGCACAAGCGCAGCGCAGCAGCCACACCTTGAAAGGGCTATGCGCCCAAATTGGCGGCCAGCGCCTGGCGCAGCGCTACCGCAGCATGAATGAACGTCTGAAGGCAGGGCAAACCCTGGACGATGCACAATCGCCCCCATCGCAGCAAGCGCTACAACAAGAGCAAGCCGCACTGATGCACGCCCTGAGCGATTGGCTCAAGCACCAACCGTCCTCAGAGCCTGAGCACCACCCCTGCTAAACACCCCCTTACCCTCCTCAACGCCCCCTGACAGACCCCCATTGCCATGGCTCCTACCCACAATGATTACCCGATTGTTGTCGTTGAAGACGACCGCACCACCCGCTTGCTGCTGCAATCATCGCTGGGCAACCATTACCCGCTAGCGCTGTTTGAATCAGCCGAAGACCTGCTGGCCGCCCTGCAAGCCGCGCCTGAGCCTGAGGCGCTGGCGCAGCTCTTTTTGCTCGATGTCGGGCTGCCTGGCATGGATGGCCTGAACCTGTGCCGCCAGCTCAAAGCCCACCCCAGCTTGCAGGCGCAGCCCGTGCCGGTGCTGTTTCTGTCTGGCCACGACAGCCCTGAAGAAATTTTGGCCGGCTACGAAGCCGGTGGGCAAGACTACCTAGTCAAACCGGTGGATGTTGCCAGCCTGCTGCACAAAATAGACAACCTGCGCCGCATCCAAACCGACCAGCAAGCGCTGGCCGCCCAAATTCGTGATGCCGACCAACTCACCACCTTGGTGCTGGCTAACTTGGACGAATACGCCGTGCTGGTGCAGTTTTTGCGCACCCTGAACGAATGCCCCGACCCGCCAGCGCTGATTGCCGCCTGCTTTGAGCTGCTGCGCGGCTTTGGCCTGCAAGGCGTGGTGCAAACGCGGCTGCGCGGCCAGGAGAAGACCCACAGCGTCCATGGCGAGAACTGGCCGCTGGAGGTGGCCGTTGTGAACCACATGCGCAAGCAAGAACGGGTGTTTGAGCACAAGCACCTGGCGGCCTTTAACTTTGATGCCGTCACCCTCCTGGTCACCAACATGCCGCGCCACGAGCCAGAGCTGTGTGGCCGCATTCGCGACCATCTGGCCATTGCCACCGAGACGGCAGATGCCAAGCTCCAAGCCCTGCAAACGCTGATGGACAACCAGCGAATGCGCCAAGAAATCCTGCAAGTGCTGCACAGCGTGGGGCACACCATCAACGCCCTAGCGCAAAAATACAAAGATGCCCGCTACCAAGAGACGGTACACACCATGGACTTTATCGACGAGATAAGCCGCACCTTCTCTGAAGCGAGCATGTCCCAAGAGCAAGAAGAGCAATTGCTAGAAAGCGTGCGCCAGCGCATCCGGGTGTTTACCAGCCTCTACGACATTGCGCCGCAAACCCAAGAAACCTTGCAAGTGCTGGTAACGCGAATGCGGCGTATTTTGGAGGTGGCTTAACACTCTATTCGACTATTCGACTATTCAACCTATTTCAGGCCGCGCTCTCCACTACCCGCCCATCGGCCAAATGAATCGTGCGCTGGCATTGCTGGGCGATGCGCTCATCGTGCGTCACCATCAGCACGGCGCAGCCTAGTTCTTGCTGAAAGCGGCGCAGCAGGGCAAACACTTCGGCGGCGGATTGGCTGTCTAGGTTGCCAGTGGGTTCATCGGCCAGCACCAGGGCCGGTTGCGTTACCAGGGCGCGCGCCACGGCTACGCGCTGTTGCTGGCCGCCGGATAGCTGCTCTGGGCGGTGCTGGGCAAAGCGCCCCAGCCCCACTTGCGCTAGCAGGTGCTGGGCCAATGCGGTTTGCGCCTGTGTCGGTTTGCCACCGGCGAGCATGAGCGGCATCAGCACGTTCTCCAGCGCGGTAAAGGCGCTTATCAGGTGGTGGAACTGGAACACAAAGCCAATGCTGCGCCCGCGCAAGGCGGTGCGCTGGGCATCGTCCATCTGGTGGGTGGGCTGGCCAAGCAGGTACAGCGCCCCAGCGGTAGGCGTGTCCAGCAGGCCGATTAAATTGAGCAGCGTGCTTTTGCCCGAGCCAGAGCTGCCCACCAGCGCCACAAAATCCTGGCGTTGCAGCCTTAGCTGCAAGTTATGCAGCACTTGCACCTCGGTGGGCTTGCCCTGGTTGTAGTGCTTGCACAAGCCTTCTAGGCGTAGTACTTCCTGACCGTGCTCAAACATAGCGAATCGCCTCCACCGGGTTGAGCGCCGCCGCCCGGCGGGCGGGGATTACGGCGGATAACACCCCCGTCAAAGTAGCTAGCAGCGTGGCTTGCAAAGGCAACCAAGCATCCACAGGAATAGAAAACAAATTGGCCGCAAAGGCGTTGAAGATAGCCAGCAGCCCGTAGCTGCTCAAGCACCCCAGCAGCGCCCCCAGCAAGCCCAGCGTCGCACCTTGCAGCAAAAACACCTGCCGAATTTGCCGCCTGCTGGCCCCCATCGCCCGCAGAATGCCAATTTCCCGCGTGCGCTGCACCACGCTAACGGCCAGCACGCTGGCAATGCCTAGCGACACGCTCAAGGCCACAAACGCGCCCACCATGCGGGTCGATAGGCGCTGCGATTGCAGGGCGTTGAGTAGCTGGGTGTTGGTCTCCATCCAGCTTTGCGCTTTCAGGCCGGTTAGGCGCTGCAACTGGGCGGCCACGGCTTGCGCTGCAAACAAGTCGTGCAGCTTGATGTCCAGGCTGCTGGCCGCGCCCGGCAATTGCAAAAGCGATTGCGCCTGCTGCATATTCAGATAGACGTAGCGGGCATCGAGCTCGCGCACGCCTAGCTGAAAAATACCCACCACATTCATCACCCGCTCGCTGCCCTGACCAGCATCCAGGCGCAGCTTGTCGCCCACGCGCAGCCCCAAGTCGGCGGCCAGTTGCTGGCCAATCAGCGCATCTTGCGCGTGCAGCCGAAACTGCCCCTGCACGATGGCGCTTTGCACATCCACCATGCGCTGGTAGCGCGGCGGGTCAATGCCCAGTAGCGAGACGGAGACGGTCGCCTCCCCCCGGCGGGCAAAGGCAGGGCCAGCCATTAGCGGCGAGACGGCGGCCAGCGCGGGCATGGCCTCTAGCAAGTCACGCACCTGCTGCCAGTTGTTGATGGAGCGCAGCCGCTGGGCGCGTTGGCTTTCCAGCAGCAACTGCACCGTGCCAGCGGGCGGGGGCGCAATCAGGTTGCGCTCTTGCGGCGGCTCTATCTTGATATGCGCTTGCGTGCCCAAGGTGCGCTCAATGATGTTGGCTTGCAGCCCGTTGACCAAGGCCGTCAAAAACACCAGCACCGCCACGCCCACGGCAATGCCCACCAGAATCAATAGGCTCTGCGTTTTGCCTTCGCGCAGAAAGCGGGTGGCAATCAGCCATTGCATCCACATGGTGCGCTGGCCCTACTGCGCCCAGGGCAGGGCTTGTGCCTGCACGCGCACGCGCTGGCCGGGGGAGAGCGCGGCTTGCCCATTGGCCAGCACCCAATCGCCGGGTTGCACGCCTTGCAGCACCTGGGTTTGCGCCAGCCCGCGCAGCCCCAGTTGCAGGCTGCGGCGCTGGGCGTGGCCATCCACCACCACCCACGCCTGGGGCTGGCCTTGCTCCAGCCCAGCCAGCGCATCGTTGGGCAGAACGACGGCCTGCGCTTGCTGCCCGGTCTGGATGTTGACGGAAATCGTCATGTCTTGGCGCAAAAAATCCGGCGCAGGCGTATCCACCTTCAAGCGCACATCCACCGTGCCGCGCTGGGGGTCGATGCGCGGGGCGATAAAACTGACCTGCGCCGCAAAAGGCTGGCGCGGATAGGCATCAGCGATGCAGGTGGCAGATTGGCCTAGCGCCAGGGTTTCGAGATTTTTTTCATCCAGGGCGACTAGCACTTCTGCCGCCTCATCACGCGCCAGCTCAAACAGCACCTGGCCGGGCTGGACGACATCCCCCGGCTCGGCATTGCGGGTCAGTACCGTAGCGGCCATTTCAGCACGGATGGTGGTTTTATCCAGCGCCGCCTGGGCACTGGCTAGGCGGGCTTGCGCCTGTGCCTCTTGCGACTGACCGGCTTGCAGGCTGTCGGCCTGTAGCCGGGCCTGCTCCATGACGATGCGGGCTTGCTGCTCGGCCTGGGCGGCTTGCTCTAACTCTTCATGGGCAATGGCCTGCTGGGCGAATAAGGCGCTGCGCCGCTGGTGCTCGCGCTGGGCTTGCTGCCATTGGGTTTTGGCCTGCTGCCAAGCCTTGAGCGCCTGGGGGCGGGTGGATTGTTGCAACTGCGCCAGGGCGGCGCGGGCTTGGCGTAGCTCGGCCTGTTGCACGTCCGATTGCAGCAGCGCCAGCACATCACCGGGGCGCACGCTATCGCCTTCTTGCACGCGCCGCTCTTGCACAATGCCTGTTATCGCGCTGCCCACCTGCGCCCGCGATAGCGCAGCCACCCGCCCCGTCGCCACCACGGTTTGCACCAAGGGCTGCGCCACCACCACATAAGCAGGCAACACCGCGCCGCGCTGCCCCATGCCCGCCACCAGCGCCAGAGCAGCAGCTGCGCCCACGGCCACAAGCAGCCATACGCTGCGGCGGCGCATTAACAACCGCCCTCAAGCAAATAGTGCAAATGGTGCAGATCGCGCAAATCGGGCAGCAGCACAGGGCAAAGGCAGCAAGCGGCAAGGGGGGGCATGGGCGTTTTCCAAACAGAAGGGGGTACAGGGCCAAAGGGCGGGAGTGGGTTGTTGCGTATTATTCTCATTTAGCAGTATAAAAGTTTTTGCTGCCGGAACTCCCCGCCCCTACCGCCACCCCAAGCCCCATGAACATCGACACCATACAAGGCCGCCTGGCCTTTTTGCAGGAAGCAGAACAACTCAAAAGTGTGCTGCGCAGTGCCCACACCTCCAGCGGCAGGGCAGAGAGCACGGCAGAACACACCTGGCGCTTATGCCTGATGGCCATGGTGTTTGAAGACGCGCTGGCCGGGCTAGACATGCTCAAGCTGCTGAAAATGTGCCTTATCCACGACCTGGGCGAAGCCATTCATGGCGATATTCCCGCCACCGAGCAAGACCAGCCCCCCGACAAAAGCACCCAGGAACACGCCGACCTGCTACACCTAACGCGCCACCTGGATGAACCCCAGCGCAACCACATCCTGGCGCTGTGGCAAGAATACGAAGCCGCCACCACGCCCGAGGCGCAAGCCGTAAAAGCGCTGGATAAGCTGGAAACCATCCTCCAGCACAACCAGGGGCGCAACCCGGCGGATTTTGACTATGCGTTTAACCTCTCCTACGGCCAGCAACAGACCAGCACCGCGCCCCTGTTTGCGCTGATGCGCAGCTTGGTGGATGTGGGGACGCGTCGGCGGATGGCGCAGGGGGGAAATAAGCAAGAGACGGCAGACATACTCAACGTCTCTCACCCTCAGAATACACGCAAGCGCGAAAGCGAAGAGGCCATGGCCGAACTCGCCCGCCAAGCACAAGCGCTAGGCATGGGGTACGAATGAGGCACTCCCCATTTACCGTAATTCTTGATGTCCCGCTTGACAAGTGCCATCAGTATTGATGGCATTTTTTCCTTGTTAAGGTTTGCACAGTGCTTTTTGGGGAGCCTCGAAGTACCGGCGGTAGCCACACTATTTTCAAAACACCGTGGCAAGGTGACCCACGCATCAATCATCAATCTGCAACGTGCAGGCGATAAGGCCAAGGCGTACCAAGTCAAGCAGGTGATTGCGGCCATCGACAAATTGAATACGCAATAAGCAATAAGGCAAAACATGGAACACGCCAAATACACGGCTGCTGGCGCAGCCTATTCCCTAGCCATTATCAAAGCGCAAATTAGTATCAATTGGCTGATATTCGACAAACTGGCTGTGTCTTAAAAAAACCGTCCCCTTCGACTACGCTCAGGGG
>JAHAYB010000097.1 GCA_018384835.1 Comamonas sp. | reverse complement strand
CGGCAATGCGTCGGCTCGCTTCGTTGATGCCATCCATGGTTTGCACCACCTGCTCTACCACTGCGCCGCCTTGCTCGGCGATGGTGCTGGCGCTTCTGGCTAGTTGGTTGGCTTGGCGGGCGTTGTTGGCGTTGTGCTCAACGGTTGCGCCTAGCTCTTGCATGGAGGCGGCCGTCTCTTGCAGCGTGCTGGCCTGGCTTTCGGTGCGGCTGGAGAGGTCGTGGTTGCCTTGGGCGATTTCAGCGCTGGCATTGGCGACGTTTTCAGCGTTTTGGCGCACATTGCCCACAATGTTTTGCAGCTTGGCCTGCATGTCGCGCAAAGCGGTGAGTAGCTCGGCAGGCTCATCTTTGCCACGAACCTCAATGGGGGCGGTTAAGTCGCCGTTGGCAATTTGGCCGGCGCGGCGCACCGCCAGGTGCAGTGGCTCGGTGATGGAGCGTGCCAGCCCCCAGGCAGCCCACACCCCAATCAGGCTGGCTAAAACGGTGGCTCCTAACAAAATCCAGCGGCTGCGGCTGGTACTGCTTGCGGCGGCTTGGCGCGATTGCTCGTATAGGCCGAGTTGGTAGCGCTCGAAGGTTTCTAGGCGCTCAATAAAGTGCAGCGCCAGGGGGCGAAGCTCGCTGTGCAAGGTGTGGCTGACATCTTCACCTTGTTGCTTGCGCTTCATGGTGCGCCCACGCGCTTCACGGAAGGCATCACGTGCTTGGTCAATTTGCCGCACCAGGTCGCGCCCCTCATCGGTGCGCAGCAGCGCTTGTACGGTTTTGCGGGCTTGGGCGGTGGCATCGCTGGTTTTATCCATTTCAGCCTGCCAAAAATCCAGGTTGCCCGTACCGCTATCGAGTAAGGCGGCCTGGGTGCGCGTCCAGTTCAGGGTGATGGCCTGTTGCCACTGCACAGCAGCGCGTAAGCGCTGGTAATCGGTGCTGGTAAGCTGCTGGGTCACATCCGATAACGCCTGCAAGCGCCAAGCCCCCAGAGCGGCAATGCTGATGGTGATGCACAGCACCAAACCAAAAGCTAAACCAAAACGCGGACCGAGTTTGAGGTTGTAGAGACTATTCATCGCACATTCCTGAATCGCCCAGACTGAAGGACTTGATAAGCTGCTCAACCGGCTAAAGCGAGGGGGGATTAAAAAACACAATTACCAACAAAGTGTATCCCTTGATGCGCTAGGCGCTGAAGGAAATACAGCCGTAATACCGCCTGTGTGCCTACGCGGGCGGTATGCGCACAGGCTCATGGGCTGGCGCTCAGTTGCTGGGCCATATCGCGCAGCACACCAGCGCGTAAAGCGCCTAGGGTGCGCTGCATTTGCACCACGCCTAAGCTGCTAAATAAGGCTTGCAGCACCGCCAAGCCGCCGGCCAGCACGGGGCGGCGAGCCTCACTCAGCCCCGCCAGCTTGAGCTGCGCTATATCGCCCGCCGCTAGCAACTGCTGGTAAAGCCAGTGCAGATGCTCTTGATGAATGCAGTCAGTGGCTTGGTTATGGGCGGCCAAAATTTCACATACCGCGTTAGCTGTGCCTGCACAGATATAAATTTCCTGCCAACCTTGCGCCTGCCATTGCGGCGCGACGGGGGCAAAGTGGGCTTGGGCGGCGGCCAGCGCTTGTGCGTAAGCCTGGGCGCTGAATTGGCCGTCGGCAAAGTGGTTAACGCTCCAGCCCACGCTGCCCACGGCAAACGAGCACACTTGCCGCACCTGGGCATTGCGCCCTAGCGCCCATTCGGTAGAGCGCCCGCCCACATCAATCACCAAGCGCTGCGCGGTGCTGGCGGGCAAGCGGGCATCCACCCCTAGGTAGGTAAGGCGGCCTTCCTCTTGGCCGCTGATAACTTCTAGCGGATGGCCTAACAGCTTGGCCGCCCGCTGCAAAAACTGCTGGCGGTTGCTGGCCTGGCGCAGGGTTTGCGTGGCCACCGCTCGCACATGGCGCACCTGGAGCTGTTGCAGTTGCTGGCCAAACTCGGCCAGGCAATCCCAGCCGTCTTGCAAGGCTTGGGGGCTGAGGCTGCCATCGGCCTGCAAGCCTGCGCCTTGGCGTACTGCCCGCTTGTTACGCAGCACCAGCGCAAAACCGCCCTGCCCGTCGGGGCGCACAACCTCTAGCCGAAAGCTATTGGAGCCAACATCTACAACGGCAAGAAGATTTGCTTGGGGCATGGCAGTTTTCTTTCTGTATTGAAGCGTTGTTTTTATTGCAAAGACTGCGCATCAGCGCTGCCAAGGACTGTATTGCATTTTGGGGGTGCTTTGGGGCACTTAGGAATGCTTGGAAACGCTTGGGAATGCTTGAGGGTGCTTGCCCCAGCCCCTTGCGTAGCTATGGCAGCGCAGGCTCTAGCTACAATGGCTGTTTCCTGTACGCAAAAATCGTGCCGATGTTTATCAAGCAGCTTTTTACCCCCGCTCTTTACGCTTTGGCTGTCACACTAGCGAGCACCGGCACTGCCTGGGCCGAGCGTGCCGACCGCAACCAGCCCATGCACATTGAGGCCGATGCCCTGCGCCACGACGAGCAGCGTCAAATCAGCATTTTTAGCGGCAACGTGGTACTCACCAAAGGCACGATTGTGCTGCGCGGCGCAGAGCTGCAAGTGCGCCAAGATGCCCAAGGCTACCAGTACGGCGTTATCAAAGCGGCAGCGGGCAAACGCGCCTTCTTCCGCCAGAAGCGCGATACCGCCCCCGGTGCCCCCCAAGAGCATGTAGAGGGCGAGGCCGAGCAAATTGAATACGATGGCCGCAAAGACGATGTGCGCCTACTGCGCCGCGCCCAGTTGCGCCGCTACGTCAGCGGGCGCTTGAACGATGACATTACCGGCAGCCTGATTACCTACAACAGCAGCACCGACATCTTCACCGTTGACAGCGCACGTGCGCCAGGGCAATCGGGCACGACGGGCAAGCGGGTGCGGGCGGTGCTCTCGCCCAAAAACAGCCGCTCTGGCCAAGCTACGCCCACGCCTGAGCCAACAACCAAACCCT
Organism: Comamonas sp.; assembly: GCA_018384835.1. Lineage (GTDB taxonomy): Bacteria > Pseudomonadota > Gammaproteobacteria > Burkholderiales > Burkholderiaceae_C > Comamonas. The sequence continues at coordinate 1,248 of JAHAYB010000097.1, read as the reverse complement.
CGGCAAGCGGTGATGCCCATTTCAGCGACAGCCACGTTACCGATGCCCCCATCCTGCGTCCCAGCTTGGAACTACAGCCCCCAAGCGATGAATAAATGAACAAGCCCGCCCACTCCCACCCCATGCCCTTGCCCTCTACGGCCTCACAGCCCCAGCCCCAGCCCCAAGCTAACACCAGCCGCCTAGAAGCCCGCCACCTGGCCAAGCGCTACGGCAGCCGCCAGGTGGTCAAGGACGTATCGCTGGGCGTGGAGAAAGGCCAGGTAGTTGGCCTACTGGGGCCTAATGGTGCAGGCAAGACCACCTCCTTCTACATGATTGTGGGCTTGGTGCGCTGCGATGGCGGCGATATTTTTATTGACGGTACCTCCGTCGGGCGCAAGCCCATGCACCAGCGTGCGCAGTTGGGGTTGTCCTACCTGCCACAGGAAAATTCGATTTTTCGCAAGCTCAATGTGCAAGACAACGTCAAGGCCGTGCTAGAGCTGCAAAAAGATGCCCACGGCAAGCCCCTGTCTAAAGATGCCATTGAGCAGCAGCTCACCAGCCTGCTGCAAGAGCTGCACGTGGAGCACCTGCGCCAAGCGCCGGCCATGGCCTTGTCCGGTGGCGAGCGCCGCCGTGTGGAAATTGCCCGCGCTCTGGCTACCAACCCACGCTTTATCCTGCTGGATGAGCCATTTGCCGGCATCGACCCGATTGCCGTGCTGGAGATTCAACGCATCATCCGCTTCCTTAAAGAGCGCGGCATGGGCGTACTCATCACCGACCATAACGTGCGCGAAACCCTGGGCATTTGCGACCACGCTTACATCATTAGCGAAGGCGGCGTACTCACCCACGGCAGCCCGCAAGAGATTGTGGACAACCCCGAGGTGCGCCGCGTCTATCTGGGGCCGGATTTTCGGATGTAGGTGCAAGTACAGGTGCAAGCCGTGGATACAAGGGTGCAGCAGCAGCTATGAAGCCGGGACTCTCGCTCAAAGTCAGCCAGCAGTTGCAGCTTACGCCGCAGTTGCAGCAATCCATTCGGCTGCTGCAACTGTCCTCCCTAGAGCTGGCGCAGGAAGTGGCGCAACTGCTGCAAGACAACCCCTTTATCGAACAGGCCGAGCAAGAAGAGGACGGCCAGGGCGAAGCCGCCCCTAGCCCCACCTCTACAGAAGCTCCCCTAGATGCAGAAGACTGGGGTCAGCCCCCGGACCCGGCAGCTTTAAGCGCCCCTCTAGACTGGCAAACCGGCGCAGA
>JAHAYB010000090.1 GCA_018384835.1 Comamonas sp. | reverse complement strand
GTATCGTGGGTTGTGAAGCCTTGGTGCGTTGGCTCGACCCGGAAGAGGGCATGATTTCTCCGGCGCGATTTATTCCTGTGGCGGAGGCGACTGGCTTGATTGGCCCCTTGGGCGAATGGGTGCTGCAAGAGGCTTGCCGCCAAGGCCAAGCGTGGCGCATGCAGGGGCTGCCCAGCATTGCGGTGGCGGTGAATGTCTCGCTGCACCAGTTCTTGCTGACCGATATCGCGGGCTACATTCGCCAAGCGCTGGAGCGCACAGGTTTTAGCGCCCAGTGCTTGGAGATGGAAATTACCGAAAGTGCGCTGGCGGATCGTCCCGATGAGGCGCTGGTGGTGTTGCGCAAGCTCAAGGAACTGGGTCTGCGTTTGGCGATTGACGATTTTGGTACGGGCTACTCGTCACTGGCTCACCTCAAGCGCTTCCCGATTGATGTGCTCAAAATTGACCAGAGCTTTATCCGTGACATTCCGGCCAGTGCGGATGACATGGCGATCAGCCGTGCCGTGATTGCTATGGGCCAGAGCATGGGCATGGAGGTGCTGGCGGAAGGCGTCGAAACGCAGCAGCAACTCGATTTCTTGCGCCAGCATGGCTGCAACGCCTTTCAAGGCTATTTTTACAGCCGACCATTGCCTGCCCCCGCATTTGAAGCGCTGCTGCAGCAAGAGGCGCAGCGCTTGGAGCAAGCAGAGCAGCTGTGTAACAACTTCGCGATCTAGGCGTACGCTGCGGCGGGCGCCGTTTAGTGAATCAGCATGGGGTTTTGGGCCAACTGGGCATAAGACTCCAGCGTTTCCTCCACCTCTTCTTGGCTGGGCGATTCGCGCTGCCAAGCGTAGATGTGTTGCTGGAACAACTCTGCCCATGAGCCGTCGAGATAAATGCCTTTACCCGAGCGTTTGTCGACGATCTCAAAGCCATGCCGAGGCAGCGCGGGCATTACGGTTTCGCCGTCTGCCAGCGTGACTTCGGTGGTCATGCCCAAATCAGGTTTGATATGGAGCACCACGAAAGAATCTGAGTCATAAAGCATTTGCATGGTGCTACTCCTTTCCCTGTCCGTCCAAGCTTGTCGCATACCACTGGATACATGGTCGCAAGGTGCGTGGTTTCAAGATGAGCGAGGTTGCGCATCTATGGCTTCAGTATTCCACGGAAATGCATTTGCTGGGCGCTAGGGGCGTCAGGCGAGCTTATGGCTTGGTGTGGGAGTGCAGCTTCAGGTCGACCTCGTCCCGGCCCCCGTCTTCGAGCAGGCGGATACGCACAGGCAAGTACTGCAACTGCGGGGCCAGCCAAATGGCGGACTGAATGCCATCGGCATCCGCGCTGTCGGAGTGGTGCTCCAGCTTCAAGGCGCGCATGGTGCCTGCGGGCAATTGCAGCGTTTCCACACCGCGCACGGTAAACACCCAAGGTGTGACGCGGCTGGTGCTGGCGGTGGGCAGCTCAATTTTGCTGCCTTGGGGGTAGCGCTGGGG
>JAHAYB010000076.1 GCA_018384835.1 Comamonas sp. | reverse complement strand
AAACACTTGGCTCGCCAGCATCAAGAGTGCAAAAAGTGCCACGGGCAACCCGATGATCCAGCGTACCAGTTTAGGTTGAGGGGCGGCTTTGTCTGGCATTTCAGTCATACAACATATGTATTGGGGGATAAAACGAAGGCCTGTATAGAACAGGCCTTGGTCTGGAAAGGGGGGAGCTTTCAGGGGCGAGGCATATAGGCCTCAAAGTGGCGGTCTAGTTGTAGATCCAGCGCCAAGTCGATGGGCGCCATATCTGCATTGGCGACTTCAACGCGCCGGGCACCGTTGAATCTTTTGGCCCAATAGCTGGTTTTCATGCTTTCCACACGCACTTTTTTGCCCCGGCTAGGCGCGTGGATGAAATTGCCATCGCCCACGTAAATGCCAACATGGCTAAAGGCGCGGCGCATGGTGTTGAAGAACACCAAGTCACCGGGTTGCAACTCGCGCTTTTCAATTTTTTTGGTGGCTTGTGCCTGATCACGTGCAACACGGGGGAGGGCGTGGCCTGCTGCTTGCGAGTAGATGGCGCGGACAAAGCCACTGCAGTCAAAGCCGACTTCTGCAGATCCACCGCCCCGGCGATAGGGGATGCCGATCATGCCCATGGCGGTGGTGATGACGTCAGAAGTGTGGGAGGCTACAGACTGCCCCATGGTCTTGAGGTTTTTACCCAAGCCATGCTCAAGCACAGGCTCAGTGATCAAGGTCACTGGAGCATCGGTGTTGATAACTGGTTCGGCGTAGGCGCTGCCGCACGCCAGAGCGATAAACAATAGCCATTTTCTAGACATACTTTCGAGCGTATCACGCTTGATGTCCTACAAACTGGTTTATTAGCCTGCTTAAAGTATCTATTGCAGGATTTAGACAAATGTCTATAGGTCATTTGATTTCTCGCAGAGAGTGCGCCATTCGTTGCGGTGCAAGTGTGCCGTCAACATCACTGCGACAATGTGCTTTTGACAAAACAAATTCCCAACGAAGGAAAACACATGCTGCTGGATGCTGATGATTCGCAACTCGTGCTGATTGATTACCAAGAAAAGCTAATGCCTGCAATTTTTGAAGGCAAAGAAGTTTTGGCGAATGCCATGTTGCTGGCCAAGATGGCCCGCATGATGCAAGTGCCGGTGTGGGCAACGGAACAAAACCCAAGCCGCTTGGGCCAAAACGTGGCTGAGCTGCGGGCTTTGTGCGACCGCACATTGGCTAAGACCAGCTTTAGCGCAGCCCATGAAGGACTGCTTGACCTGTTGCGCCCCCCAATGCCGCGCCAGCAGGGGGGCAACGCCCGCAGTTTGCCTAAGCATTTGCAAAAACCTCCAGCACCCCAAGAACCAGAGCGCCCAGCCATCATTATTGCTGGTTGTGAGGCCCATGTTTGTTTGATGCAAACGGCACTAGATTTGTTGGAAGAAGAGATGGAGGTGTGGGTGGTGACCGATGCTTGCAGTTCGCGCTCTGAACGCAATCGTGATGCAGCCTTTGACCGTTTGGCGGCATCTGGCGCTGAGTTGGTGACGACGGAAATGGTCGCCTTTGAGTGGATCCGTGATTGCCAGCACCCAGCATTCAAACAAATGCTGGAACTGGTCAAGTAAGTTTCGAGGATGTGCAGGAATACCTGCACATCCTTTTTTTGATTTCGAATGCAGCTTACATTGCATGTGATGTCATGACTAAATTTTGAATTTTTAGATGGCAAGCCTCAACAAACTTAAAAACAGAGAGCAGCCAAAGCTGCTCTAGTCCCAAGAGAACGTAGCTTTGTTATCGATTAATCTGATCTGCCAGCGAATCAGAAAGCGGTGCAAGCAATGCATTGATAG
>JAHAYB010000072.1 GCA_018384835.1 Comamonas sp. | reverse complement strand
GTCATGAACGGGAAAGCTCCAGAAAATCCTGCATCAACTGTTGGGTGCGTAGCGGTGGCTCGCCGCAGTGATGTTGCAACAGTTGACGCAATTGTGGCTTGAGGGCGTGGGCGCAGTCAGCGCAGGCGGCAACGGTGGCGCGGTAGCTGTGCGCATCGTCCAGGCTCAGGGCTTGCGCCAGCGCCTGCCATTGCCGGGCGGGCAGGGCGTTGTGGGCGTAAGCATCTTCTGCCCGGCACTGGCGCAGACCAGCCTCGGGGCTGAGGAGGTAGCGCGGCGTTGCGTTGGCATTATTGGCATTGCTGGCCGGGTCGGCTGGGGAGGAGGGTGCTGGCGGATGCAGGTCAGGCAGCAGCCCCAGCTCGCGCAGCAGTATCAGCTCAAAGCCGCGCAGGGCACTGGGTAGGGCAGCCTGGGTGCTGGGGGTGGCTAGCAGTTGCACCAAGCTGGCATAGACATCAAACAGATAGGCGTAGGGGTCGTCACGCGCTAGCAGGCGCATGAGCAGCTCGTTGAGGTACAGGCCAGTCAGCAGGCTTTGCCCCAGGGGCAGGGTGTGGCCGCCCGCCCACTCTGCACCGCGCAGGGTGTGGATATCACCCGCTTGGCTTGTGGGGGTGTTGCGCCCGCCCGCCAAGGTGTAGTGGATGTGCAGCGGCTGTAAGGCCAGCAGCACCGGGCGAAAGTTGGAGGTGTGCTTCTTCGCCCCCTTGGCCACGATGGTGGTGCGCCCACGGTGGCGGGTGAAGACTTCCAGAATCAGGCTGGATTCGCTCCAATCGTGGCGGTGCAGGATAAAGGCGGGTTCGTGACTGACCCGCTGGGCGCTGGCCATGTGCAGAACAGTTTCTTATTCGTAGCCAAAGGATTTGACGCGTGCCTCGTCATCTGCCCAGCCGGAGCGCACCTTCACCCACACTTCCAAGAATACTTTTGCGCCCAGTTGCTGCTCTAGCTCTTGACGCGCCTCGGTGCTGATGCGTTTGAGGCGCTCGCCGCCTGCGCCAATCACCATGGCTTTGTGGCTGTCGCGCTCTACGACGATGCTGACGGCCATGCGGATAAAGCGGCCATGCTGGACGCTAGGCTCTTCCTCAAACTTGTCAATCAGCACGGTGGAGGTGTAGGGCAGCTCATCGCCGGTAAAGCGAAACAGCTTTTCGCGCACGGTTTCGGTGGCGAGGAATTTCTCGCTGCGGTCGGTCAGTTCTTCTGCACCATAGAACCAGGGTTGCTCGGGCAGGTAGGGGGCGCAGATTTTGAGTAGGCGCTGGATGTGGTCGCGCCGTTTGGCGGACATGGGCACAAACTCGGCAAAGGGGTGGCGCTCTTGCATATCGCGCAGCCAGGGGGCGATTTCAGCGCGGCGGTGTACGCGGTCGAGCTTATTGGCCACCAGCAAGGCGGGAATGCCAGGCTTGAACAGCGACAACACCTTGGCATCGGCCAGGGTGAAGCTGCCTGCTTCCACCACAAACAAAATCAAATCCACATCGGTAATTGCGCCCATCACCGCTTTGTTGAGCGATTTGTTCAGCGCGGTGGAGTGCCGGGTTTGAAAGCCGGGGGTATCGACAAAGACAAACTGCGTCTCTTCCAACGTGCGAATGCCGGTGATGCGGTGGCGCGTGGTTTGCGCCTTGCGGCTGGTAATCGAGATTTTTTGCCCCACCAGCGCATTCATCAGTGTGGATTTGCCCACGTTGGGCTTGCCGACAATGGCAATCAGGCCGCAGCGTTGTTCTTCGGGAGTGTATTGGCGCTGGGGAGGAGCGGCTTCAGCCTCACCTTCCGGCGCGGTGGGTTCTTCCTGGTGGCGTGCCAGGGGCGCACCTTTTTGGGCGGCGGCCAGCATGGCATCCAGCTCGGCCATGGTTTGACCAGCAGGGGTAACTTCGGGCAGGGCGCTGGGGCTAGCGGGGGCGGTATCCTGGGCGGGACTGGCGGCCTTGGGGCGGCGGGGGCTATGGCTCATGAGCAGATGGCGGGGCAAAAAAGCAGAAGTGAAAAAAGAAAGCGGCGGCAATCGGCAATTATTTGGTGTTGATGTTGGTGCTGGCGTTGGCGGGGGATTGGTTTTGCAGCAGTTGCAGCATGGCGCTGGCAGCGGCTTGCTCGGCAGCGCGGCGGCTGCTGCCTTGGCCTTTGGAGCCTAGGCGCAAAGCAGCAATCATGCAGGCCACTTCAAAAGTTTGCTGGTGGGCTGCGCCAGCGATGCGCTGCACAGTGTATTCGGGCAACTGCATACGCCGTGCTTGCAGCCATTCTTGCAAGGCGGTTTTACCGTCTTTGGCGGCGGCCTGCATTTGGGGGTGGATGGCTATGCCCTCAAACAAGTGGTGAACGACCTGCTCGGCAGCGCCATAGCCTGCATCCAGATAGACCGCGCCAACAATCGCTTCCAGCGCATCGGCCAGGATAGAGGGGCGTTTGCGCCCGCCGGTTTTGACCTCGCCCTCGCCCAGGCGCAGGAGCTGGGGCAGTTGCAACTGGCTGGCAATGCGGTGCAAAGTGGCCTCGCGCACCAAGTTGGAGCGCACGCGGGAGAGGTCGCCCTCGGGCTGGTCGCTCAGTTTGCGGTAGAGCAGGCTGGAAATAGCCAAGCCCAGCACCGAGTCGCCCAGAAACTCCAGCCGCTCATTGTGCTCGGCGCTAAAGCTGCGGTGGGTGAGGGCTTGCCTGAGTAGCTTGGGCTGGCTGAATTGGTGACCCAGGGCTTGCTCCAAGGCAGGCCAGTCGCTGGGATGGTTGGGGTGAGCACGCTTGTCGGCCACTTACTTGTTCTGCCCTTCAAAACGAAAGACCAAGTGCGCCGGTCCAAACAGGGCAATACCGCGCTCATAAGCGTAGCGGATGGTTATTTCGCCGCCGTTGTTGCGCACTTCCAGGTCGGCAGCGGTAATGGTTTCAATGCCATCGACTTGGGAGAGGCGGTCAAAAGCGCTACGTGCTTCGTTGGGCGTGCCAGACTCGTTAGCGGCTTTTTGCACCGCCCGCTGCACGGCTTGATGCTCTAAAAATATCGGCGTGGCCTGCGAGCCAAGCAAAAAAACCATCGCGCCAATGATGGCCACCAGCAGCAAACCGATAAAAGATAGGCCACGCTGGCTACCCAGCCCATGGACGGGGCGGCCAAAACAAGAGCGGCGATAAGCAAAAGTGGGAGACATAGGCAAAAACACCTTTTAGGGGCAGCGAGTGCTGCGCTTCTAATGAAAACCGCCAATGCGTTTTGGGTTGCTGAAGTTCATCCAGACGAAGAAGGCTTTACCCACCAGATTGTCGTCAGGCACAAAGCCCCAGTAGCGCGAGTCCAGCGAGTTGTCGCGGTTGTCGCCCATGGTGAAGTAGTGGCCTTCGGGCACGGTGCAGCGAATGCCTTCAGCACTGTAGGAGCAAGCATCACGATAAGGGTAGTTGCTAGCGCCTTGGATAAAGCCAGGCACACCAGCGGTATTGAGCAGGCGATGCGGCTGCTGGCCTAACTGCTCTTCAAACTGCTGGAAGTAGCGCATGGTGTCGGTATCCAGAAAATCGGGCTGGGGGCTGACGGCAATATCCTGGCCGTTGATGCGCAGGCGTTTGTTCAGGTATTCCACCTTGTCGCCAGGCAGGCCAACAAGGCGCTTGATGTAGTCCAGGCTGGGCTGGGGTGGGTAGCGATACACCACCACATCGCCGCGCTGCACGGGCTTGCCCTCGGTTACTTTGGTATTGAGAACGGGCAGGCGCACGCCGTAGGTGAATTTATTCACCAAAATCAAATCGCCCACCAGCAGCGTAGGAATCATGGAGCCAGAGGGAATTTTGAACGGCTCAAACAAAAACGAGCGCAGCACAAACACCATAAACAGCACGGGGAACAGCCCCGCCGTCCAGTCCAGCCACCAGGGCTGGCGCAGCACGGCCTGCTGTG
>JAHAYB010000060.1 GCA_018384835.1 Comamonas sp. | reverse complement strand
TTTTTTGCGCACGTGTTGCCCGGTGGGGGGCGTTAGGGGGGCAAGGGCAAGGGCTGGAATCAGTGGCGGCGGTTAAAGGGAAAGGGGCGGTCATGGCTGGGTTCCTGGTGCTGACGCTGCTGCTGGTGCCGATGCCTCATCCGCCCAATACAGCGCCGTCAAATCATTCACCGCAATCGGCATGTCTTCCCACAGGCCGCGCAAGTTGGCGCGTGCCACCGTGACCCACTGGGGTTGGTAGAGGAAGACGTTGACGCAATCTTGCGCCAGCAGTTGCTGGGCTTGGGCCAGTAGCTCGGCACGCTCCTCTGGGTTGGCCGTGCTTTGGATGCGCTGGTACAGCGCCTGAAACTCCGGCGATTGGTAGCCCCAGTAGTAGTCGGTTTTGGCGTAGTTGCCCAGGTCAAAAGGCTCGACGTGGCTGATTAGGCTCAGGTCGTAATCTTTCTCGCCATAAGTGCCACTGAGCCACTGTGCCCATTCCACGTTGATGAGCTGCACCTGGATGCCCACTTGCGCCAGCAGGGCGGCCACCACCTCGCCACCCTGGCGGGCGTAGGGGGTGGGGGGTAGGGTCATTTTGAGGCGCAGGGGCAGCTTCAGGCCGCTGGCTTGCAGTAGCTCTTTGGCCTTGGCAGGGTCGTGGGGGTGGACGGCGGTGGTATCCACATAGCCCAAGGCTTGGGGCACGTAGTGGCTGCCAATGGGCACGCCATAGCCATCCGCAGCGGCGGTAATCAGTGCCTGGCGGTCGATGGCGGCGGCAATGGCTTGGCGCACGCGCAGGTCGTTCAGCGGTGCTCTGCTGTTGTTCATCGCCAAAATGGTTTTGGCGCGAGAACCACTGACCACCACCTGAAAGCGCTTGTCCGCTGCAAACTGCGCCACGCTGCGGCTGTTGACGCGAGGGAAGGCATCCACATCACCAGCCAGCAGGGCAGCGGTTTGCGCCCCGGCATCGGGGATAAAGCGGAAGGTGGCGCTGCGTATGCGCAGTTGCTCGGCATCGCGCCATTGCGGCCAGGCTTCCAAGCGAATGCTGCTGCCCTTGCGCCATTGCTTGACCACATAGGGGCCTGTGCCCACGGGGGCGGTGGCGTTGCTGTCGGCACTGCTCGGCTCCACCATGATGGCGGTGGCCTGCCCGAGGGTGAAGAGCAGCCCCGGCTCGGCCTCGGGGCTGTGGATGGTGACGGTGTGTGCATCCGGCGTGCTGATGCGCAGTGGGGCAAAGCTGGCCTTGTCTTTATTGGTGCTGTTGGCGCTGGCGGCACGCTCCAGGCTAAAGCGCACGGTGTCGGCATTAAAGGGCTGGCCGTTGTGAAACTGCACACCACGGCGCAGGTGGAAGGTGTAGCTATGGCCGTCGGCGCTGGCCTCCCAGCGTTCGGCTAGCAAGGGGGTGATGCTGCCGTCGGGCTGGATTTTGGTCAGCGTCTCAAACAGGTTGTAGTGCACCACTTCACCAATGGCAGCGGCAGCGCTGGCGGTGGGGTCCAGGACAGGCGGCTCCAGCGCCATGGCCAGGTTGACATGCTGTTGTTGGGCGGCAGAGCGTGCCTGGGCGGCTGCGCCCCAAGGCCACAGGCTGGTGAGGGCGGTCGCAGTGGCAGCGGCGGCAGTGCTGGCCAGCCATTGGCGGCGGTCAATCGTCATGGTGGAAAAAACCTTTCAGAGATGCGAAAAGCACACAGATAGCAAAAAAGAAAAACGTGCGGGCGCTGATGGTAAGGCAGGCCAGGCGGGCAAGGCCAGCCAGAGGCGTTACGGCGCTATTTACGGCGCTGTTGGTGGAGGCAGTGGGTGCTGCTTCTCAGTGTTGGGTGAAGGACTAGTTGAAGGACTGGCGTTGATACATAGCTTTGCTTTATCAAGCAGCGGTTTTTTGTTGCTTGGAAGGGCAAAAAAATCAGGTGAGCGCAAGTTTTATGCGGGTGTTTTCCCTTGGTTTTGTCGTCAATTTGTGCCCCCCATTGTCTTTGTAAGAAGTTTGTAAGTCTGGGGAAAATGATGACCCTTGTCACAACAAGGATTTTTTGTTTATGACACGCAAGGACTGCTGGTAGGCCAGTGCTCTACCCGCTGTATTTGCGTATTTTTACCAACGAAGGAGGCGGCTACCTTTATCTTTAGCACCTTACTGCCCAGTC
>JAHAYB010000142.1 GCA_018384835.1 Comamonas sp. | reverse complement strand
CCTTTGTCTATGCCTCGGGCACGTTGATGAAGCCCATCATCAGCGCCGCCAAGAAAGCCGAGAAAAAGCGTATCGCCTACGCCGAGGGTGAAGAGCAGCGCGTCCTGCGTGCCGCGCAAATTGTGGTCGATGAGCGCATTGCCCGCCCCACCTTGATTGGCCGCCCTGCCGTGATTGCCCAGCGCATCCAAAAATTTGGCCTGCGCCTGCAAGAAGGCGTGGATTACGACGTGGTCAACGTCGAAAACGACCCACGCTACCGCGAGTTCTGGCAAACCTACCACCGCATTGGCGAGCGCAAAGGCATCACCGAATCCATGGCCAAGATGGAGATGCGCCGCCGCCTCACCCTCATTGGCTCCATGCTGCTGCACCGTGGTGATGTCGATGGCCTGATTTGCGGCACCTGGGGCACGACCCAGCTGCACCTGCATTACGTGGACCAGGTCATTGGCCAAAGAGCGGGCGCACAAACCTATGCCTGCATGAACTGCCTGCTGCTGCCCGAGCGCCAAGTGTTTGTGGTCGATACCCACGTCAACTACGACCCGACGGCACAGCAGTTGGCAGAAATTACCATCATGGCCGCTGAAGAGGTTCAACGCCTAGGCATCAAGCCCAAAGTGGCGCTGCTCTCACACAGCAACTTTGGCTCTAGCAACCAGCCCAGCGCCATCAAAATGCGCCAAACCCTAGAGCTGCTGCGCATACAAGCCCCTTGGTTAGAAGTGGATGGTGAAATGCACGGCGATATTGCCCTGGATGGAGAGGCACGCGCCAAACTCATGCCACGAAGCAGTTTGCAAGGCGATGCCAACTTGCTAGTGATGCCCAATATCGACGCGGCCAATATCGCCTACAACCTGCTCAAAGAAGCCGCAGGCGGCGGCATTGCCATTGGCCCCTTGCTGCTGGGCGTGGCGCAACCCGTGCATATCCTTACCCCCAGCGCCACGGTGCGCCGCGTGGTCAATATGACGGCGCTGCTGGTGGCGGACATCAATACCGGTGTGTAGGTATCTGTGGCCAAAGAAAAAACCATCTACACCTGTAACGCCTGCGCTGCCACCAGCCCGCGCTGGCTGGGCAAGTGCCCCGGCTGCGGCGCATGGAACAGCCTGGTTGAATCCCTGCCCGAAACCACCAGCGGCGGCAAAAACCGCCTAGGTACACCCCAAGGCTATGCGGGATTGGCCAATGCTCAGTCCGTCACTCCCTTGGCGGCTATTGAGGCGCAAGACATTGCCCGCACCCCCTGCGGTATTACCGAGTTAGACCGGGTGCTGGGCGGTGGCGTGGTCGAAGGCGGCGTAGTGCTGATTGGCGGCGACCCGGGCATCGGAAAATCCACCCTGCTGCTGCAAGCCATGGACGCTTTGCAGCGTAGCGGCCTACCTACGCTCTACGTCACCGGCGAGGAAAGCGGGGCGCAGGTAGCGCTGCGCTCGCGCCGTTTGGGGACTGAGGGCAGCCAGGTCAATCTGCTGGCAGAAATCCAGTTGGAAAAAATCCTTGCCACTGTCGATGCTGTGCAACCCGCTGTGGTGGTGATTGACTCGATTCAAACCGTGTATTCCGACCAATTGAGCAGTGCCCCAGGCTCGGTAGCCCAAGTGCGTGAATGCGCTGCCCACCTGACGCGCATGGCCAAAAGCACAGGCATTACGGTGATTTTGGTCGGCCATGTCACCAAGGAGGGGGCACTGGCGGGGCCTCGCGTACTGGAGCACATGGTCGATACCGTTCTCTACTTTGAGGGTGACACCCACAGTCCGCACCGCTTGATTCGCGCTATCAAAAACCGCTTTGGTGCAGTCAATGAAATTGGCGTATTTGCCATGACCGAAAAAGGCTTAAAAGGCGTGAGCAACCCCAGCGCCATCTTTTTAAGCCAGCACAGCGAGCCTGTGCCCGGCAGCTGCGTATTAGTCACTTTAGAGGGCACACGCCCGCTGCTGGTGGAAATTCAGGCATTGGTTGATGGCGGGGGAGCTGTACCGCGTCGCCTCTCGGTAGGCTTGGAGCGCGACCGCCTCGCGATGCTGCTAGCGGTGTTAAGCCGTCATGCCGGAGTGGCCTGTGCCGACCAAGATGTGTTTGTTAACGCGGTGGGCGGTGTGCGCATCAGCGAACCGGCAGCGGATTTGGCCGTCATGCTGGCCATCACTAGCAGTCTGCGCGGTAGAGCTTTGCCGCGCGGATTTATCGCTTTTGGCGAAGTGGGCTTGGCCGGAGAAATTCGCCCCGCCCCACGCGGACAAGAGCGCCTGAAAGAAGCTGCCAAGCTCGGATTTACCACGGCCATCGTGCCCAAGGCCAATGCACCGAAAAAGGCCATTGCCGGCATCACCATACACACCATTGAGCGAGTGGAGGAGGCCGTCTCCCTCATGCGCCAAGTAGAGGGTGCTTAATAATTTAATAATTTATCAATTTGTTAAGAAAATAGATACTGTATGTCTAAATATAGCCTAGGCTTTATTAGTGATAAAGATTTATACCAACACATCCAACAAACTGTTGAAAAATATAGATTTCAAGTTGATTTAGCTGCATTTAATAAAAACTTGATTGACCCTATCAAACTTACATTTGATACCAAGGTATATCAAAGAGAGATTGCCGACGTTATCTCAGATGAGGTACTACGGCAGCTTGATAAATCCAATAATAACCATATTGGCTATTTTCATCAAAATATTTTTCACTATCTAGGTGATGGCTGGTTTGTGCCAGAAAAAGGTTATGATATTGTTCATCTTGATAAACAAATTTATGTAGAGATGAAAAATAAGCATAATACAATGAACTCATCCTCTGCCCAAAAAACTTATATGAGAATGCAAAATACCATTTTGCAAAACCCCAATGCCTGTTGTATGCTGGTAGAAATTATCGCAAAAGACAGCCAAAACATTCCTTGGGCAATGAGTTTAGATGGGCAGCATGTAAGCCATGAAAAAATTCGGCGTGTATCTATTGATAAATTTTATGAATTAGTTACCGGCCAGCAATATGCTTTTAGAGATTTATGCCAAGTATTACCTATAGTGATAGAAGATGTTGTTGCTAATATGAACACACAGACAGGCTATAATACGGTTCTAGCGGAGTTATATAATATATCTCCTCATATATTACAAAGTTTATACCAGCTCGCTTTTGCGCGGTATGAAGGTTTTAGTAAATTTCACCTCTAATCAACACCCTGTATGACAGTTTCAGAATCTGTATTGGCAGATATTTTATCTATTTCTAAAACCACGGTAGAAAAATGGCGGCTAGGAGGCAAAATCACCCCTTTGGCAGATAAGCGTTATCATTTGCCAGATTTAGAATGCTTCCCTCCTATTCAGGCTATGCTTAATTCCCACTGGGAAGAAGAGCAAAATATCCAAGCCTTACGCCCTTATCAATCAGTAGAGCTATTTGCAGGAGCAGGTGGATTAGCTGTTGGCCTAGAGAATGCTGGATTCCATGCCATAGCCTTAAATGAAATTGATAAGGATGCCTGCGCCACGTTAAGAAAAAATCGCCCCCACTGGAATGTGTTGCAAGGCGATATTAGTGGCATTGATTTTTCAGCGTACCAAGAAGCAGATTTTCTATCTGGTGGCTTCCCATGCCAGGCATTTTCTTATGCCGGTAATAAAATGGGGTTTGATGATGTACGCGGCACATTATTTTTTGAATTTGCCAGGGCAATTAAAGAAATTCAGCCTAAAGTATTTTTAGGAGAAAATGTCCGTGGTTTACTGAGCCATGATAATGGTAAAACATTAGAGGTTATTAAAAATATTATTGAAGACTTGGGCTATTACTTGGTAGAACCTCAAATTCTCAAAGCAATTTTTTACCGTGTTCCACAAAAAAGAGAGCGTTTGTTCTTAGTAGGTATTCGTAAAGATTTACTGTCTTTTAACAATTTTACTTGTAGGACTTACGCAAACTATAAATTAATAG